>NZ_LEKI01000238.1:0-5942 GCF_001029525.1 Nocardiopsis sp. RV163
GGTTCCGAGGGGGCGGGCTCCGTCTCGGAGGCGTGGGTGTCGGTCACGGTCGGACTCGGTTCCTCTCGGGGAGCGTCGGGTGTGCGGCGCGCGGCGGCGGGGGCCCCGGACCCGGGAGCCCCGTCCAGTGCGGCGCGCAGGTGGTCGGCGAAGCGCCGGTACTCCCCCGGCATCTCGGACAGCGCGGGGAGCACGGCCCCGGCCAGGTCCTCCTCCCCGTCGAGCGAGGGGACGAGGGGCGCTCCGGTCTCGATCCGGGCCAGCCACCGGTAGATCCTGGCGGTGTCCTTGAACTCGATGCCGAGCGAGTAGTACACCGACCGCATGACGCTGAGGTCGCCGAACCTGCCGAGGAGGTCCCTGCGCACCCCGGGCAGGAACTCCAGGGCGGTGGCGGCCGGGTCGTGCAGGTCGCCGGTGGGCAGCGTCGGGTCCATCAGTTCGCCGCCGAAGACCTCGGCGATCTCGGTGACGGCGAGGCGCCCGTCGCGCGGCGCGTGGGGGATGCCGCGCTGGATCAGCTCCGCGACGGGGAGGTTGACGGGTGCCTGGGTGAGGCGCACCGCGAGTTCGCGGGCCCCGCGCGAGGCGTGGGACAGGAAGCGCGACACCGGATCGGGGTCCCAGGGGGCGGAGCTGGGCGGCCGTGCGCCGTCGGGCGGGAGGACGCACACGTCGGCCTCCCACACCCGGACCCCGCCGTCGAGGACCGAGACCCATTCCGCCAGGGCCTCCGGCCCGTACTCCAGGACCGGCAGTACCGCCGCGTCGGCGGGGAGGACGGGGTCGGAGCCCCCGTCCGGGGCGCGTGCGAGGGCCCACGAGGCGGGAACTGCGGGGGAGGGGGCCGTCATGCGCATCGGCTGCGGTGCGAGCGGTCCCCCGGACCACACGGAGCGGTCGAGGAGGTGCAGGACGGCGGTGGGGATCCGAGAGGCGAGCGCGGCGACCCAGGAGCGCAGCTTGGGCTGGCGCCAGCCCCGGTCCTGGGCGTCGGTGACGAGGACGGCCGCCTCGGCGCCGTGGACCCCCGGTGCGTGGGCGGCGCGGCCGGGGTGGAAGCGGATGACCGTCGCTCCCGCCCGTTCGGCCTCCCCGGTCAGTTCCGCGACACAGCGCTGGTGCAGGCCCATGAGGGACGAGGAGTCGACGAGGACGGCCAGACGGGACGGCCCGTCTGTCAGGTTGCCGAGTGCGTTGCGATACCTGTGCGACAGATCATCCATTTTTGTCCTAATATGGACCTGATATCCGAATCGGCGGGCGTGTCCCCGTCGCCCCCTGGGAATAGCTCCCTGGTTCTCCTATCCAACCAGAGAGATTCTAGCCAGGAAAGGCGGCGCTTTCCCTCGGGGGCGGTGAGCCGTCAGGGTCCGGACGCGAATACGGCTGGTGTGCGGCGACCGGACCCGGCGTGCCGTTCCCCTCCATCATCCCCCAGGCCCGAGGGCTCTCAGGGGGCGCCGGTGCCGCCGGGAGCGCCCCGGAGGAGTGTGTCCTCAAAGGAGTCATGGATGATCGCGATTTTTCGACTGTCCGAATTTTCCCTCGCCCTGTCGCGCAGATAACGGGGCAGGCCGGATATCCGTACCCGGGCGTCGGGTTCCTGGTCCAGTAGTTCCTGGAGAAGGGGAAGAATCGCGCTCTTGGGACCCCTGATGATGGTGGGGACCCCCTGGTACAAAGCCGCGTCGTAGACGTGCCGTAGGTCCGGGCTCTCGTCGTCCACGACGAGCACCGTCAGGTCCAGGTCGGAGAGGACGTTGGCCACCTCCTTCGTCTCCTGCCTCCACGAGGTGAGGACGTTGCGGTCCTCCACCAGGGGCCGGGCCCGCTGCCGCATGGTGCGTGTGCGCCACCGCTCCGAGGCGCCCAGGTAGTGCGGTGCCGTCACGCGTTCGCGCACGTGGTAGACGATCTCGTACGTCGTGCAGAGCAGGGGCGGGAACGCCACGAGGTCTCGGTGCGGGCTGGCCTGTCCCAGGCTCAGGTGCAGCAGCTCCCTCGGCAGCCGGACACTCAGCCGCAGCGAGTCCTCGTCCGGTGTGATCAGCATCTGCATGGTGGCCTCGCCCATGAGGTCGGCGATCTCGTCGCAGATCTCCGATTCGCCGACCAGCCTCGTGCTCTGCGGCAGCTCGCCCCGCTCGTCCCGGTGGTCGATGCTGTGCAGGAGCCGGTAGCCGCCGGTCACCGGCTCCAGTTCGAAGGTCACCACCGTTCCGGGAGGCCGCGCGGAACGTTGGGCGAGGGGTGTCGCGGGAGCGTTCGGGCCACGGCTCCCGAGCAGCCGCCGGTCCCGGTCGCGGGTCAGGACCTCCTCCCAGTCGCGCCCCATCGCGGAGGCCTCCCGCCTGATCCAGGACCACACCGCGGGCGGAAGCGGTCTCCGGCGCCGGATCTCCTGGTGGACGTGGTGCACCCACACGACCCGGGGCGGCGGCTCGCCCGCGGGCGGGACCAGGTCCCACAGCGCGGTGAGGACCCGCCACGCGGTCGTACCCGCGCCCGTGTCGTGCCGCCTGGCCCTGCGCGTCTCGCTCGGGCGCAGCAGGCCCTCCGGCGGGACCGCCTCCAGGGAGACCGAGTCCAGCAGGTCGTGCAGGCTGTCGTAGGCCTCCCTGCCGCACAGGGACTCGTCGGCCAGGCGCTGCGCCGAGACGACATCGCCTCCGTCGCGCTCGCCGACGAGCTCCTCGACGGGGAGGACGAACGCGATGCCCGAGGGCCGGTCGGGGTCGTTCCACACGTAGTGGTGGGTCTTCTGCATGATCCCCACCAGCTCGCCGGTCCCGGTGCGCACGGCGCAGCCGCTGAACCCGCCGGTGATCCGCACCGGCTGCGAGGCGGGGGTCTCGACCTGGTGGGTGAGTCCGGTGGGACCGCCGGGCCCCTGGCAGACCAGCGGGGCCTGGAGGGAGCGCATGCCCTCCGGGTAGCCCGCCGTGTACAGGGGCTGCTGCGGCTCCAGGCTCGCGCACTCCCTCAGCACGGGGAAGGACGTGTCGGGTCCCGCGTCCCGCAGCCGCAGCACGGCCAGGTCGCGGCTGTCGGGGCCCGCCGACCACAGTTGGGTGTCGACGGTGGCCTCCCACTCCCGGTCGTCGAAGGACTTGAGGCGCACGGTGGCGAGCGCGCCCGGATGCTCCTCCTTGTCCCCGTCCAGGCCGAGCGCGGCGTTGACGACGTGCGCGCACGTGACCAGCAGGCCTGGGGACAGGAGTACGGCACCGCCCACGGTGTCGTACTGGTCGAGGACACGCATCTGCCACGAGGGCTCGTTGGGTTGCAGACCACGCGGGGTACGGGGGGCGGCCACGTTCGGGAGACCTCTCTCGATGTCAACTTTTCCCGGAACAATTCCCCCTCGGGCAGCGGCGAATCAAGAGGCACCGGAACGGAGGGAACAGAGTTCCGCGAGCGATTTCCGCGGCGGAGGGGAGTCATGAGGGCGAGCGTGCAAACCGGTGAGCGCGCTCCGAGCCCGAACCCCCGGTGACGCGCGTCATAGAAGGGCCGGAGTGGAAGGCCCGGAGTGGAAGGGCCGCCCGTCTATGTCCGATCCGACAAACACCGGCACCCCGGCATGGCCTGGCGGACGGCGACTCCTCGCGGAGGACTCGCTGAGGTCTCAAAGCGGTGTTGTTCCACGCACGGGTGTTGTGACTTACCGGGCACGGGGCAATGATCCCCCGCAATATCCACGAACAGCGCGTAAGGCTCGTGCCCGCGTGCTCATGAGAAGGGAGGGCAGGGTCTTGGACGAGTCCATGCTCTGGTCCGTCGCGACCTTCGGCGTGTACCTCGCCGCCATGGTGGCCATCGGCCTGTGGGCCTACAAGCGCACCGTCTCGCAGTCGGACTTCGTGCTCGGCGGCAGGCAGCTCAACAGCTGGGTGGCGGGTCTGAGCGCCAACGCCAGCGACTTCAGCGGGTGGCTGCTGCTCGGACTGCCCGGCGCCATCTACGTCTCCGGTCTGGGCGAGGCCTGGATCGCGGTCGGTCTGGCCTGCGGCTTCGCGGGGAGCTGGATCCTCCTCGCGCCCCGCCTGCGGGTGTACACCGAGCGCGTGACCGACGCCCGCTCGGGGGGCGACTCCGACTCCCTGACGCTCTCCTCCTTCCTGGAGAACCGCTTCAACGACCCCACCCGGCTGCTGCGCGGGGTGTCGGCGGTGCTCATCATCGTCTTCTACTTCTTCTACGTCGCCTCCGGGCTCGTCGCCATGGCCGCCCTGTTCGACCAGGTCTTGGGCCTGAGCCCGGGTCCCGCCATCGCCATCGGCGTGAGCATCGTGGTGCTCTACACCGTGCTCGGCGGCTTCCTCGCGGTGTCCTACACCGACGTGGTCCAGGCCGCGATGATGTGGATCGCCCTGCTGGTCGTCCCCGCCATGGCGGTCACCTCGCTCGGCGGCCTCGCCGGGCTGACCGAGGGCGTGTCCGACAAGAGCGACGGGCTGCTGTCGGCCGTCGGCGGCACCGCCCTGGACGCCGAGCTCGGCCAGTGGGTGAGCACCGACACCCTCGGCTGGGTGGTCATCGTCTCCGGCCTGGCCTGGGGCTTCGGCTACTTCGGCCAGCCGCACATCCTGTCCCGCTACATGGGCATCCGCTCGGTCCGCGACATCCCCAAGGCCGCCACCATCAGCGTGGCCTGGGCGGTCACCGCCATGGTCCTGGCCGTGCTGGTCGGCTTCATCGGCATCGCCTACTTCGACACCCCGCTGGAGAACTCCGAGCAGGTCTTCCCGCTCCTGATCGAGGCCCTGACCCACCCCCTGGTCGCCGGCCTGCTGCTCGCCGCCATCCTCGCGGCCGTCATGAGCACCGCCGACTCCCAACTGCTGGTCGCCGCGTCCGCCCTCACCGAGGACGGCTACCGGGCCTTCGTGGACCGCGACGCCGACCCCAGGCGGCTGCTGTGGATCAGCCGCGTCACCGTGGTCGCCGTCGCCCTGGGCGCCGCGGCCATCGCACTGTGGGGCGACCAGTCGGTGATGGACCTGGTCGGCTACGCCTGGGCCGGGTTCGGCGCGGGCTTCGGCCCGATCCTGGTGCTCTCCGTGTTCTGGAAGCGCATGAGCTGGTCCGGCGCGCTCGCGGGCATGATCGCGGGCGGCACCACCGCGATCGTGTGGGACGTCCTCGACGCGAACTTCTTCGGCACCGGCCTGTACGCCATGGTCCCGGCCGTGGTCCTCAGCGTCGCCGCCATCTTCGTCTTCAACGGCCTGGCCAGGGTCACCCCGCAGATGGAGAGCGACTTCGACCGGGTCGAGGCGGAGATCCGCGGAACCGGTTCCGCCCCGGGAGAGGCCGCACGGGTCTGACCGGCGGCCGTACCGGCGGCGGCCGGAGCGGCCGCCGACCCGGCCCTCCCGCCCGCACCGCGTCCGCGGTGCGGGCGGGAGGGCCGCTCTGGCGCACCCGACCCCGGAACGGTAGAACGGTGACATGTCGTCACTGACGGAACACCCGGCCGTGTGGGCCCGTACCGACGTGCCCGAGGGCCTCGGGCTGGGCGCGCTCCTCCCCGAGCCCGACGGCCACCGCCTGGAGGCCGGGGAGACCGTCGTCGTGGGCGGGGAGCGGTTCCTCACCCGCTTCAGCGTCCGCACCGACCTGGCGTGGACGACCCGGCGGGTGTACGCCGAGGTCCTCTCCTCCCAGGGCCTGGAGTCGGTCACGCTCGACGCCCACGGAGGCCACTGGAGCGGACCCGACGGCGTTCCCCGCCCCGAACTGGTGGGCTGCCTGGACGTGGACGTCGCGGCCACACCGCTCACCAACACCCTGCCCATCCGCCGCCTCGGCCTGCGCCACCGCGCGTCGGGACGCGGCGGATCGGGGACCGTTCTCCCCCGGGCGGAGGGCGCTGACGCGCCGAACGTGCTCCGGGAAGTCCGGGAGAGTTCCCGCACACGGTACCCCGCGAGACG
>NZ_LEKI01000239.1:0-5907 GCF_001029525.1 Nocardiopsis sp. RV163
GGGCCACGCACACCATCCGCGACAAGCGCGCCGCCGTCGTCGACGAGCTGCACGAGGACTGGCAGCGCCTGCGGGCGGAGGGCGCGGCGGTCAAGGAGCACACCCTGCGCCACCCTCATCCCCGACCGCTGCCGGGACAGGGTGCCGCCGATGTGCATCAGGCAGGAGTTGTCCACCGCGCACAGAACCTCGGCGCCGGTCTCCACGGCGCGGCGGGCCTTGTCCGCGCCCATGGCCGAGGACACGTCGCCGTTCTTGACCGCGAAGGTGCCGCCGAAGCCGCAGCACTCGGCGGCCCCGGGCAGTTCCACCAGCTCCAGACCGCGGACGGCGCGCAGCAGCCGGTAGGGGCGGTCGCCCAGGCCCAGCACGCGCAGCCCGTGGCAGGTGGGGTGGTAGGCCACCTTGTGCGGGTAGTAGGCGCCCACGTCCGTCACACCGAGCACGTCCACCAGGAACTCGGTGAGGTCGTACACGCGCGGGGCGAGGTCGGCCACCTTGCGCGACAGGCGGCTCCCGCTCGCGCCCAGCCGCGGGTAGTTGTCGCGGACCATGGCCGCGCAGGAGGCGGAGGGGACCACGACGGCGTCGGCGCCCTCGAAGGTGCGCACGAAGCGCACGGCCAGACGGCTCGCCGAGCGCCGGTAACCGGTGTTGTAGTGCATCTGCCCGCAGCAGGTCTGGCCCTCGGGGAAGACCACCTCGTGCCCCAGACGCTCCAGGAGGCGCACGACCGCCCGCCCGGTGTCGGGGAACAGTGTGTCGTTGACACAGGTGATGAACAGCGCGATCCGCATGTGCCTCCTTCGTGCCCCGCCGGCCGGCGCGCGCGTGCGGACCCCGCCGGGTCGGCCCACGCGGTGCGCTGCCATGGCGGAACTGCTCGCCACGAGCCTGGGGTGGTCGGACCACTTTCGCACGCCGTGAAGCATCCGGGCAAGAAGGAGGGCTAAAAGGGTGATGTGGGGCGAGGGGATGGAAAATTGGTATGATCTCTTGGTGGTGGTGGCGCGGGTCACGCGCACACCCAGCCCCGCTCCCGGCCCCGTCGGACCGAGGGACGACCCGGGCCACCGCGCAGACTGGAGGGACTTCCGTGAGCGACCCCGACGCCGGGCGCACCACCGTCACGCGGCGCGCCGCCGACCGGATCAAGGCGATGATCGCCGACGGCCGGGTCGGACCGGGGGAGCGCCTGCCCACCGAACGCGACCTGTCCGCGCAGCTCGGGGTGTCCCGCAGCTCCATGCGCGAGGCCATCCGCTCCCTGACCACACTCGGCGTCCTGGAGTCCCGCCACGGCGCGGGCGTCTACGTCACCGCGCTGCGCCCCGCCGACCTGCTGGAGACCTTCTCCGTCCTGGCCGAGGTCTCCCAGGGGCACACCCTCCTGGAGGTCCTCCAGGTGCGGCGCATGCTCGAACCCGCCGCCACCGCCCTGGCCGCCGCGCGCGCCAGCGCCGAGGACCTCGACCGCATCGGCGCACTGCTGGAGCGGATCGAGGGCGGGGACGACACGTCCCGCGCCGACACCGTCGCCGCCGACCTGGGCTTCCACCAGGCCATCGTGGCCAGCACCGGCAACGCCACCCTGGCCGCGGTCAACGACGGCCTGTCCTCGCGCACGTTCCACGCCCGTGTGTGGGCGGGGCACCGGGAGGCCGGGCTCACCGCCAAGCTGCGCGAGGACCACCTGCGCATCCACGAAGCCCTGGTGGCACGCGACCCCGACGCCGCACGGGCCGCCGCGACCGTGCACGTCCTGCGCGTGGAGCGCTGGCTCAGCGCCGACCTGGCCGACTGAGCGCCGCCGCACCGCCCCGTTCCGCCGCTCCCCAGGCTCAGCCGCGCCGCCTGCCGCGGTCGCGGACCCTGTCGGCGAGCTCCTCGGCCCGAAGCAGCCGCGCCAGGTCCTCGCGCCGGGCCGTCGGCGGGCGCTCCCCAGCGGTCTCGGGCGCCTGCTCGGGGATCTCCTGGCCCAGCTCCGCGTCGATCCCCAGGACGTCGTGGTCCTCGATCTCCTCGATCCGGTGGCCCTCCGGGAAGTACCGCAGGAAGTCGGCCACCGCGGAGTCCTGGTCCGCGGCCCCCACGTCCGTGTCCGCGTCCACGTCGTCGTAGCCGGGAGCCCAGGCCCCCGTGCCGAACTCGTCGAAGCCCTCGGTTGACTCTGTCACCGGCGTCCCCCTCACGCTCGGTTCCTCACTTCGATCATGCCCGCTCCGGCCGGAGGACGCCAGGGGCTGACGCGAGGGGAGAGGCGGGTGCGAAACCGGACAAGGTGACGCACGGTAGGCTTCTGCCGCGCTGTCCGATATGTGAACGGAGCCCCCTCTGTCGTGCGCGAGCGCGTTCGAGCCATCGTCGACGCCCCCTGGTTCCAGGCCTGCGTCATCACCCTCATCCTCGTCAACGCCGTCATCCTCGGCGCGGAGACCTCACCCCGGGTGACGGACTCCTACGGCGGCCTCCTGCGCGCCGTCGACCTGACCATCCTCGCCCTGTTCGTCCTGGAACTGGGGATGCGGATGTACGCCCACCGGAAGGCGTTCTTCCGCGACCCCTGGAGCTGGTTCGACCTGGTGATCGTCGGCATCGCGCTGCTGCCCTCCTCCGGCCCCTTCTCGGTGCTGCGGGTCCTGCGCGTGCTGCGGGTGCTGCGCCTGCTGTCGGTGATCCCGACCCTGCGCCACGTCGTCACGGGCCTGTTCCGGGCCCTGCCCGGCATGATGTCCATCCTGTTCCTGGTGATGCTGCTGCTGTACGTGTCGGCGGTCATGGCCACCGAACTCTTCGCCGACGTCTCGCCGCAGTACTTCGCCGACCTGCCCTCGTCGCTGTTCACCCTGTTCCAGATCGCCACCGCGGACGGCTGGGGCACCATCGCCAAGGACGTGATGGAGCACAAGCCCATGGCGTGGGTGTTCTTCGTGGTCTTCGTGCTGGTGTCCACGCTGGTGGCGCTCAACCTGTTCATCGCCGTGGCCGTGGAGGCCCTGGAGAAGGACGACGAGGAGAACGGCGGCGGGCGCGGCGGCTCCGCGGGCTGGACGGGCGGGGGCCCCGACGGCGGGGGCCCCGACGGGGGACAGGCCGTGATCCTGGCCGAACTGCGGGCGCTGCGCGCGGAGGTGGCCGTGCTGCGGCGGGAGCGCGAGGGGGAGGCCAGCGGCCTGCGCTGAGCGGCGTGCCCGGACCGGTGCCGCGCCGGGCGCGAAAGTCCGCGACCGGGCCTGTGGACAACCGCCGCGGGCCCGGTTTTTCGTGGGAGGCTTGTGATCGGAAGCACAGCCGCGCACCGCGGGCTGCGCGCGGACCGAGCACCCGCGCCCTGCCGCCGGAGCGCCGACCGACGAGGAGCCGCCGGATGTCTGCCAGTACACCTCTCCCGCGCGCTGAGGACACCGGAGAACACGCCCGACCGGGCGTTCCCCTGGACCAGCGGGACGAGTGGACCGCGCTGCGCGAGCACCACGGGCGGTGGGGCTCCACCGGCCTTCGCGAGCTGTTCGCCGACGACCCCGGCCGGGCCGAGCGTTACACGCTCGACGTCGGCGACCTGCACGTGGACTACTCCAAGAACCTCGTCACCGACGAGACCCTGCGCCTGCTCGCCGACCTGGCCGGGGCCACCCGGGTCGCCGACCTGCGCGACGCCATGCTGGGCGGCGAGCACGTCAACCTCACCGAGGACCGCGCCGTCCTGCACACCGCCCTGCGCGCGCCGCGCGGGCGGGTGATCAGCACCGGCGGCCGCGACGTCGTCCCCGAGGTCCAGGAGGTCCTGGACCGGATGGCGGAGTTCGCCGACCGGATCCGCGCCCGGGAGTGGCTGGGCCACACCGGCCGCCCGGTGCGCCGGATCGTCAACATCGGCATCGGCGGCTCCGACCTGGGGCCCGCCATGGCCTACGAGGCGCTCCGCCCCTACACCGACCGCGGGCTGGAGTTCCGGTTCGTCTCCAACGTGGACGGCACCGACCTGCACGAGGCGCTGGTGGACGCCGACCCGGCCACGACGCTGTTCGTGGTCGCCTCCAAGACCTTCACCACGATCGAGACCATCACCAACGCCACCGAGGCCCGCACCTGGCTGCTGGACGGGTTGGGCCTCAAGAGCGACGATGACGGCGGCGCCATCGCCAGGCACTTCGCCGCCGTCTCCACCAACGGCGAGGCGGTGGCCGAGTTCGGTATCGACACCCGCAACATGTTCGGCTTCTGGGACTGGGTGGGCGGCCGCTACTCCTACGACTCCGCCATCGGCCTGTCCCTGATGGTGGCGGTGGGCCCCGAGCGGTTCCGGGAGATGCTCGCCGGGTTCCACTCGATGGACACCCACTTCGCGACCGCCCCCGTCGAGCGCAACCTGCCCTTCCTGCTGGGCCTGCTCGGCGTGTGGTACGGCAACTTCCACGACGCCCAGACCCACGCGGTGCTGCCCTACAGCCACCACATGTCCAAGTTCACCGCCTACCTCCAGCAGCTCGACATGGAGTCCAACGGCAAGTCGGTGCAGCGCGACGGGCGCCCCGTCCACTGGCAGACCGGGCCGGTGGTGTGGGGCACTCCGGGCACCAACGGCCAGCACGCCTACTTCCAGCTGCTGCACCAGGGCACCCGGTTCGTGCCCGCCGACCTCCTCGGCTTCGCCAACCCGGCCCCGGACCTGCCCGAGCACCTGGTACCCCAGCACGACCTGCTCATGGCCAACCTGTTCGCCCAGGGGCAGGCGCTGGCCTTCGGCCGCACCGCGGAGGAGGTCGCCGCCGAGGGCGTGTCCGCCGACCTGGTCCCGCACCGGACCTTCGAGGGCAACCGGCCCACGACGACCATCCTCGCCGACCGGCTCAGCCCGTCGGTGCTCGGGCAGTTGGTGGCCCTCTACGAGCACAAGGTGTTCGTCCAGGGCGCGGTGTGGAACATCAACTCCTTCGACCAGTGGGGGGTGCAGCTTGGCAAGGTGCTGGCCAAGCGGGTCGAGCCCGCCCTCACCGAGGGCGCCGACGTGTCCGGCCTGGACGCCTCCACCGCCTCCCTGGTGCGGCGCTACCGATCCATGCGGGGCAGGGACTGACCACGGCGGGGGAGGTGCGACCGGCGGACCGCCCGGTTCGCACCGCCCCAGGGCCCGCCTCCTCCTTCCGGGAGGCCCCGCGCTACTCGGAAGGGGGCGGGGCCGCGCGACCGCCAGCGCGTCTGGTGAGCATGAGCGGTTGAGCGGGGGAGGGGCATGGCTTGCTTGTCTACCTAACGATAGGTAGGGTGATGTGCGCGGGCGGGACCTCCGCTCGCGTCCACCCCACCACACGAGAGGTCGACTTCCGTGACCACCGACACCCGAGTCCGCGCCATGAACGTCTACGCCGCCCACTTCGCCGCGCACGGTTACCGAGGCGCCTCCCTGGAGGCCGTCGCCCGCGAGGTCGGGGTGCGCAAGCCGTCCCTGTACCACCACTTCCCCGGAGGCAAGGAGACCCTGCACAAGCTCGTCGCCCTGGACTTCATCACCCGGCGCGGCGAACAGCTCGCTCTGGCCCTGGACGCTCCCGGCGGGCTCGCCGAGCAGTTGCGGGCGGTCGTCACCACCGCCGTGGCCGACCCGACCGGAGCCACCACCTCCTTCGAACAGCACCTGTTCGACTCGCTGGACCAGCTCGAACAGGACGTGCAGAAGGAGGTGCGCGACGCCTACGCCGCCACCCTGCTCGATCCCATGACCGCTCGTTTCCGTGCGGCCGTGGCCGAGGGCGAGGTCGCCGACCGGGACCCGGCCGTGCTGTGCAACGCCTTCCTGCACCTCGCCCGCGCCGTGGACATGATGGGTGACCCCGACCAGGCCGCCGACACCCTGGTCGGGCTCTTCCTCGACGGCGCCCGCACTTCGGCCTGACCCGTCGCCCCACC
>NZ_LEKI01000023.1:0-49141 GCF_001029525.1 Nocardiopsis sp. RV163
GGAGGCGGGGGAGGTCCGGGGCGGAGCACAGGAGGCGCGCTCGATCAGAGCGGCTTCGACACGGTAGACCCGGCCCGGCCCCTGTCCTGAATCGGGGGATTCGCGCATCTGGCGGAGGAGGAGATCGAAGCACAGGTGCCCGAGTTCGTCCGCTCCGTTGTCGACCACTGTCACGGCTGGCTGCCAACTGCGCAGCCAGCTGATGTCCTCGTGGCAGACCAGGGAGAGGTCCTCCGGAAGACGTACACCCCGGCTGACGAGGGTCGGCAGGACTCCGAAGACGGCCTCGTGGTTGGCGGCGAACAGGGCGGTCATGTCCGGTCTGCGGTCCAGGAGCGCACGCGTCCCCTCGGCGCCGAAGGCCGGTGAGAAGGGGCCGCGCTCGACCATCTGCGGATCCACTCCGCGGCCGTGGTCGCGCAGCGCCTGCTCGTAGCCGGCGAAGCGCTCACGGCCGGAGTTGGCCGAGGCCAGGCCGCCCACGTAACCGATGCTGGTGTGCCCCAGTTCCAGCAGGTGGCGCGTGGCCGCGTAGGCACCCTCCCGGTCGGAGGCGAGGACCGAAGGGGCCCTGCCCCCCTCCGCGCCGCGGATCACGTTGACCACTCCCGTCCCCGCGTCCATCAGGTCGTCGCGCAGGTCGGAGTTCTGGCCGGTGCCGATGATCACGACGCCGTCCACGTTGTGTTCGGAGAGCATGCGCAGCACCGAACGCTCCTTGTCCGGATCGGCGTCGGTGATGCACAGGAGGACCTGGTAACCCTCGGCCGAGGCCCTGTGCTGCACCACGTCGGCGATCGTGTGGAACGAGGCGTTGATGAGGTTGTTCATCACCAGGCCGATCAGGCGCGACTGGCGGGAGCGCAGCGCGCTGGCAGCCCGGTTGGGGCGGTAACCCAGCCTGCGTGCCGCGCTCTCCACCATGGAGCGCGTCTCCTCCGAGATCAGCTCCGACCCGCTCAGGGCTCGGGACGCGGTGCTTCGCGACACCCCCGCGGCCGAGGCCACGTCCTTGAGTGTGACCGCCATCTTCTCCCTCGCCGTGCACGTTGATGGGATCGGTTGCGTTCATCCTAGCCCAGGGTCTAGCGAGGGCAAAGCTACAGGCGTGGGTCTGCGGCGTTACTGCAGGTGAACTTCCTGGGGATCTCTTGACTTTCCCGGGGTGTGGTGCGAATCATAATGCAACCGATCCCAAACGGATGACCTGGGATGCTTCGGCATCCTCAGGCCGGAAGAGGCATGCATGGACCGCACGGATGTGAACTGGCGGGGGTACTGGCCCGCGGCGCCCACGCCCTTCGACGCCGACGGCGCCTTCGACGAGCGATGCTGGACGAGCCTGCTCGGGCACTACGCCGACCAAGGAGTCCACGGGGTCCTGGTCAACGGAAGCACCGGTGAGTGGTTCAGCCAGAGCCGGCAGGAACGCGAACGCGTCGCGGCGACCGCGGTCGCCGCGGTCGCCGGACGCTTTCCCGTCGTCGTGGGTGTCAGCGCCTACACGCCGGGAGAGGCGGCGTCCCTGGCCCGGCACGCCTCCGACATCGGAGCGGACGGCGTACTAGCCACCCCTCCGCCCTACGCGCATCCCACCGCCGACGAGCTCCTCGCCTTCTACACGGAGGTCTCCGGGGCCACCGGCCTGCCGTTCATGGTCTACAACTGGCCCCGCGGCGTCTCCGTCGACATGGCAGCCGACCAGGGCCTGGTACGCCGTCTCTGCGACCTGGAGAACGTCGTCGCCTTCAAGGACAGCACCGGTGACTGGATGCGCATGCTCGCCACGGTCGAGTCCGTCGGCGACCGGGTGCGTGTCTTCGGCAGCTTCCTCCACCGGAGGGGGCTGGCGATCCTCGGCGGGCTGGGGGGCGACGGCAACATCGACGGCGGCGGTCTCGGCGCGCCCTACGCCGTGCCCGCCTACGAAGCGGTGTTCGACGGGGACATGGACAGGGCGGCCGAGTGGACCGACCGCTACGCCACCCTGTCCTCCGCGCTGATCACGCCGGAGTACAGCGGGCGGATCGCCTCCCCGATCTCCCAGCTCAAGGCGGCCATGGCCATGCTCGGCCAGCCCGGCGGCACCGTGCGGCCACCCCTCCTGCCGGTGACCTCCACCGAGGATCTGGAGCGCGTGCGCGACGCGCTCGTCGGTGCGGGACTCCTCTCGCCCGGCGGTGCCCGGTGACGGCCGACGCGGCACCGAGGGTGCCGGTGACGCTGGACGGGCACACGGTCCTGGTCCGCTCCGGGACCAGCGTGGCCGCGGCGCTCCTGGAACAGGGGCACTGGAACTTCCGCGTCAACCAGGTCTCCGGCCAGGGCCGCGGTCCCTACTGCGGTATGGGCGTGTGCCTGGAGTGCGAGGTGACCGTGGACGAGCGCACCCACGTCAGGGCGTGCCTGGAACGGGTGCGTGCGGGCATGCGCATCGACACCGAAACCGCCGGAAAGGAGGAGGCATGAGCGCGAGGACCGGACCGCGGTCCGTCCACACGGCCCAGGCCGCCGTGGTCGGAGCGGGCCCCGCCGGGCTCGCGGCGGCGCTCGAACTCGCCCGTGGAGGGCTCGACGTCCTGCTGCTGGACGAGCAGCCCGAACCGGGAGGGCAGTACTACCGCCGCCCCGGCGCAGAGGTCCTGCGCGCGGTGGGCGACCACCGGCCCGAAGGGACGGACCTCATCTCCCGTGTGCTCGACTCGGGCGTGCGCCTGCTCGCCGGGCACACGGTCTGGGGGGTGGGCGACGACCGCCGTACCCTTCTGGCGGCCGGACCCGACGGCACCCCAGTGCGGGTGCGGGCGGACTGGATCGTCGCGGCGACCGGGGCCTACGAAAGATCCGTCCCCTTCCCCGGGTGGCAGCTTCCTGGTGTCGTCACCCCGGGCCTGGCCCAGCACATGTCCGCCGAGGGCGTCCGGCTGGGGAGGCGCGCCGTCGTCGCGGGCTCGGGCCCCTTCCTCCTGCCGGTGGCCTGCGCCCTCATCGAACGGGGGGTGCGTGTCGCCGCCGTCGCGGAGGCCGGTCGGCCCTACGCGCCCGCCGTCGCCGCCCTGGGCGCCCTGCGCTTCCCCTCCCGCCTGGTCGAACTGGCCTCCTACTTCGCGCGGCTGGCACGCCACGGCGTGCGGGTGCACCAGGACACCGTCGTCGCGGAGGCGCACGGCGACGACCGCGTGCGGTCGGCGACCCTGGTCAGGTTCTCCGACCCCGGCCGTGTGGTCGCCCGGCACGAGGTCGACGTCCTCTGCGTCGGCTACGGGTTCCGCCCCCAGGCCGATCTGCCACAGCTCTTCGGGTGCTCCATGCGACGCGACCCGGCGACGGGGGACACCCTCCCCAGGCTCACCCCGGTGGGGCGCAGTTCCGTTCCCCACGTGTACGTCGTCGGTGAGGCGGCGGGCATTGCGGGGGCGCCCGCCGCCGGGGCCCGGGGCCGGGCCGCGGCGCTGGACATCCTCGCTGGGTGCGGCCGCGTCATCGACCACCGAACCCGCAGGACGGTGGCCGTGCGGATGGCGTCGCTGACGCGCTTCACCAGGCTGACCTCGGCCCTGTACCCGTCACCGGCGGATCTGGTCCCCGCCCTCACCCGCGGGCTACCCGGGCACACGCTCGTGTGCCGGTGCGAGTGCGTCACCGCCCGCACCCTGCGCGAGGCGGCCTCCGCACCCGGCGGGTCCGACGTGCCCGCGATCAAGGGCGGCACCCGGGCTGGGATGGGGCTGTGCCAGGCGCGCGAGTGCGGACCGGCCCTGGAGGCGCTGCACCCGGGCGGGCCGGGGACCGGAACGGTTCCGGCCAGGACGCCGCTGCGCCCCCTTCCCGTCACCGCGGTCCTGGGGGCCGCCGACTCCCCCCGGGAGGACCTGTGAGCACCTTCGACGCGGTGGTCGTCGGTGCCGGGGTCCTCGGCGCCGCCACAGCATTCGAACTCGCGCAGACAGGGATGTCCGTGCTCGTCCTGGAACGGGGAGCCCCCAACCGTGAGGGATCGGGCACCACCGCCGGCAACCTCCACATCCAGGCTGTCCACACGCGCCGTCCCGGTCAGGAGGTCCCCCTGGACAGCGAGGGCCTGCTCCCCGCCCAGAAGGCCGCGGACACCCTCTGGGCCGAGGCGGAGCACCGCCTCGAAGCGGATCTGGAGGTGCGCAGGAACGGCGGTTTCATGGTGGCCGAGACACCCGAACAGCGAGAGGAACTGCGCACCAAGCACGTCTGGGAACAGCGTGCCGGCCTGGACACGGAACTCCTGGACGGCGACGCGGCCCGCGCCGCGCTCCCGCTTCTCGGTCCGACGGTCACGGCCGCGACGTGGTGCCCCCACGACGGCTACGCCAACCCGCTCAAGGCCGCGCCCGCCTACCTGGCCGCCGCCGTTCGCCTGGGAACGCGGATCAGGGCCTTCGCCCCCGTCACCGGCCTGGAACGCCGGGGTCCCGGGTGGAGGGTGCACACCCCCGACGGCCACCACGACACCCCGGTGGTCGTCAACACCGCCGGCCCATGGATCAGCGAGGTGTGCGCCCTGGCGGGTGTGGACATGCGGATGGCCCCCGTCGCCATCCAGATGCACGTCACAGCCCGGGAACGGCCCGTGCTGCACCACCTCGTGCAGCACATCGGCGAGGGCATGTCCGTCAAGCAGGTCACCGCCGGAAACCTCCTCGTCGGAGGAGGCTGGCCCGCTCTCGGCATGAACCTCCGGGGACGCAGCACCTCCAGTGTGGAGAGCCTCGCGGGCAACCTGGCCCAGGCGACCCGCATCCTCCCCTTCCTGTCCGGGACGCGCCTGTTGCGCATGTGGGCCGGCCCGCTCGCCGCCACTCCCGACGAGATGCCGGTGATCGGGCCGGTGCCCGGACAGGACGGCCTCTACGTGGCGGGCGGCACCTACGCCTTCACCTTCGCCCCCCTGTGGGGGGAGACGCTGAGCCGCATGGTCCGGGGAGAGCCCACCCGGATCGACGTCTCGTCCTTCGCCCCCGACCGGCTGACGGCCACCGGCGGCAGCACCCACCGCACGACCTCCGTGCACACAGAGAAGGGAACCGCACCGTGTTGAACCACAACCGTCCCCGCCCAGGTCCAGGACAGGCAGGAACAGAACAGTCACTGTGGCTGACCGGGGCCCACGTGGTCGACGTCATCACCGGCTCCGTCGCCCGTGACCGCAGCGTCGAACTCCGCGACGGCCGGATCGCGCGGGTCACCGCGGACCCGCCGCCCACGGGCGCCGAGGCCCTCGGCCTGGACGGCCGCTACCTGGTGCCGGGCCTGATCTCGGTGCACACCCACCTGTCGGTCCTGTACCCCTTCGACGCGGCCGACTACGGGGAGAACCCCGCGACGACCGTCATGCGCGCCGCGGCACGGGCCAAGGACGCCCTCCACGCCGGTGTCACCACCGTGCGGACCCTCGGTGAGCAGAACCGCGCCGACCTCCTCCTGAGGGACGCGGCCGCCAAGGGGTGGGCCCCCGCTCCGCGCATCGTGGGCGGCGGCCAGGCGATCTCCACCACCGGAGGACACGGCAAGGGCGGCCTGAGCGTCTTCGCCGACGGACACGACGAGTTCCTCAAGGCCGCCCGCCTCGAACTGGACGCCGGCGCCGACCACATCAAGATCTTCATCACGGGCGGCATCGCCCACCTGGGGGAGACCTTCAACAGCTCCCAGACCTCCAAGGAGGAGATGCGCGCGGCGGTGCGCGCCGCCCAGGAGAACGGTACCTACGTCGTGGCCCACGCAGGGGGGTCCGGTGCCATCAGGGAGGCCCTCTCGTGCGGTGTCCGCGGGTTCGAGCACGGATACGACCTCGACGACGCCACGGTGGCGGAGATGGCCCGGCGCCGGTCCTTCCTCACCCCCACCCTCACGGTGACACGGTGCCCGGACTGGATGCGGGCGCACGACTTCACCGAGTGGCAGATCGAACTCGCCACGCGGGTGGGCCCCCAGCACCTGGAGAGCATCCGGCGGGCGGCCAAGGCGCGGCGCACCGACCCCGCCGACCCCGAGTCCCCGGGCATCACCATCGTGACCGGCACCGACTACCCTCCGGGCGAACCCATGGACGGCACGGTCACGCAGGTGCGGGAGATGCAGTTCCTCACCGACGCCGGCCTCTCCCCGCTGGAGGCCCTCCAGGCCGCGACCGTCAACGCCGCCCGCCTGGTCAACCTCGACGACCGGATCGGCCGGGTCGAGCAGGGGTACGCCGCCGACCTCATCGCGGTCGACGCCGACCCCACCTCCGACGTCGCCGCGCTCCACGACATCCCCCTGGTCGTCCAGGGCGGCGGGATCGTGCGCGACGACCTTCCCCGAACGTCCGCAGGAGGCAGCAAGTGACCGAGAGCGACAAGCGCCCGTTGCGCCTGGCGGTGGACATCGGCGGCACATTCGTCGACGCCCTCGCCTACGACGAGACCACGGGGGTGGTCAGCCTCAACAAGTCCTCCACCACCCCCTCCGAACCCGCGGCCGGCGTGTTGGAGGCCGTCTCGGGGCTGGCCGGTGACCTGGCCCGGGTGTCCGCCTTCGTGCACGGGACCACCCTCGGGCTGAACGCCATCCTCCAAAGGCGGGGGGCCGACGTCGGCATCATCACCAACGAGGGTTTCCGGGACCTGTTCGAGATCGCCCGGGCGGCCATCCCGACTGAGCACATGTACGACTTCTCCTACGCTCCACCGCCGGTCCTGGTGCCCCGGCGGCACCGCCTCGGGGTCCCCGGCCGCGTCGACGCCCAGGGGCGGGTGGTCGCCGAGTTCGACGACGAAGCGGTGCGCGAGGCGGGAAGGATCCTGGTCGAGGAGCACGGACTGGGCTCCATCGCCGTGTGCTTCCTCCACTCCTACGCCAACCCCGAGCACGAGCAGAGGGCGGGCGCCGTCCTCAGGGAGGCATTCCCGCACGTGTCGGTGTCGCTGTCCACGGACATCACTCGCGAGTACCGGGAGTACGAGCGCACCAGCACCGCGGTCATGGACGCCTACATCCGCCCCGTCCTCAACGACTACATCAGTGTGCTGGAGTCGCGTCTGCGGGAGAAGGGACTGGCCGACCCGCTGCACATCATGCGTTCGGGAGGCGGGGCGATGACCGCCGACCTCGCCCGGACCGCGCCCCTGACCACGGTCCTGTCAGGGCCGGCCGGGGGCGTGGTGGGGGCCGGCTACCTCGCCTCGGAGCTGGGAATCGAGCACCTGCTGTCCTTCGACGTGGGCGGTACCAGCATCGACTCGTGCGTGATCGTCGACGGCGAGCCCAGCGAGGTCCACGAGGCGAGCATCGACGGTTTCCCCCTGCTCATCCCCATCTTCGATCTGCGCACCATCGGGGCCGGCGGCGGCTCCATAGCCTGGGTCGACGACGGACTGCTCCGGGTGGGCCCGCACAGTGCGGGGGCCGTGCCCGGACCGGTCGCCTACGGTCAGGGCGGAACCGAACCCACCGTCACCGACGCGGCCCTGACCCTGGGCTACCTCGACGCCCGCGAGTTCCTGGGCGGCAGGATGAACGTCGACGGCGCGGCGGCTGCCGACGCCGTCCGCGACCGGATCGCCGGGCCCCTGGGCGTGGACACCGCGGAGGCGGCCGCGAGTGTCTTCCGGGTCATGATGGCCCGTTCGGTCGGGGCGCTGCGGGAGATCACGGTGGAACGCGGTCTGGACCCGCGCGAGTTCACCCTGCTCGCCTTCGGCGGGGCCGGGCCCATGCTCGGCCCCATGCTGGCCCGCGAGATGGGCATCGCCACGACGGTCGTGCCGCGCGTACCGGCGGCCTTCTCCGCCTTCGGCATGTTGATGTCGGACCTGGAGTACGAGTTCTCCAGCACGGTCCTGCGCCCCCTCGACGAGGAGAACCTGGCGGGGCTGGAGCCGTCCTTCGCCGACCTGGAGGAGCAGGCGCGTTCGGTGCTGCGCGAACAGGGCATCCGCGAGGAACAGGGCCGGCTGGTGCGCAGGGTGGACGTGCGCTACCGGGGCCAGGAGCACACCCTGGGCATCGACCTGGAACCGAGTGACGGGGCCCCCGCCGTGCGGGACCGCTTCCACGAACTCCACCGTTCCCGCTACGGGCACGCCATGGACGAGCCCTGCGAGGTCATGACCCTGCGGGTGCGCGCGGTGGGACGGCTGCCCAAACCCGCCCTCGCCCGCGAGGAGGCGGCCGACGGTCCGGCCAGGGCCTGCGGTGCGCGCAAGGCCTTCGACCTGGCGGCCGGGGCCATGAGGGAGTTCTCCGTCCACCGGCGGGAGGACCTGGCCCCCGGCCAACGCGTCGACGGGCCGGCCATCGTCGAGGAGGGGACCGCCACCACCGTGCTGTTCGGGGACCAGGTCCTCACCATCGACACCTACGGCCACCTGCTGGTCACCGCAGCCCCAGGCGGCGCGGAGGAATCCACCCGGGAGGAGCACTCGTGAGTGCCACCAGAGCACCGCTGGACGGTGCGACAGTCGAGGTCATCCGCAACTACGTCCACTCCGTCGCCGAGCAGATGCGCCGCACCCTCGTTCGGTCGGCCTTCAACCCGGTCATCTACGACGTCCTGGACTTCGGTATCTCCCTGTACGACTCCAAGCGCCAGCTCATGGCCGAGGCGGCCGGCATCACCCACTTCCTGGGCGCCAACGACCACGCCCTGGTCAAGCTGGTGGAGTACGTGGGTGAGGAAGGCATGGCGCCAGGCGACGTCTACCTCATGAACTATCCCTACTGGAGCGGCGCCCACTCCTACGACGCCATGCTGTGCGCCCCCGTCTTCCGGGACGGAAGGGAGGCTCCGGCCGCCTACCTCGCCGTGCGGGCGCACTGGATGGACCTGGGCGCCAAGGAGGCCGGGTACGTCCTGGACTCCACGGACATGCACCAGGAGGGCATCATCTTCCCGGGGACCAAGATCGTCTCCGGGGGAGAGGTGATCCGGGATGTCCTGGAGCTGATCCGCTTCAACTCCCGGTTGCCCGACGCCACCATCGGGGACTTCCACGCCCAGCTCGCCGCGCTGCGCACGGGTGAGGAGCGCCTGCGCCAGGTATGGGACAAGTTCGGCGGTCCGACCGTCGAGCAGGCCATCGACCAGGTCATCGAGCACGGGGAACGCGTCGCCCGCCGTGCCGTCGCGGCACTTCCGGACGGGACGTGGAGCGCGGTCGACTACGTCGACGACGACTACGTCACCGACGACCTGATCCGCATCGCCGTCGAGGTCACCATCGACGGCGACGAGATGACGGTCGACTTCAACGGCTCCTCCGGCACCGTCGCCGGTCCCGTGAACCTGCCCATCGGCTCGACCCTGGGTCTGGCCAAGGCCGCCTTCAAGGGGCTGACCACCAAGGAGGAGGCGACCAACGCGGGCCACTTCCGCCCGCTGAGGGTCGTCGCCGACCCCGGCAACTTCTTCCACGCCCTCTACCCGTCGGCGACCTTCACCCAGTGGAGCGCCATCGTCGCCTTCGAGTTGATCTACAAGGCACTGGCCCAGGTCATCGACACCCTCCCCGCCTCCAGCGGCGGCGACGAGCCGGGGTTCATGGCCCTGGGCAACGACCCCCGCACCGGCCGCGACTACGTGGTCAGCAACAACGAGGGCATCGGGTGGGGAGCATCCCGCGCGCACGACGGGGGCACGGCCCAGCAGCACCCCTCGCAGACCACGGTGCGCAACACACCCGTCGAGGTTCTCGAACACAAGGCCGCGCTCTTCCACGAGAAGGTGGAACTCATCCCCGACTCCGGCGGGCCCGGACGCCACCGCGGCGGGCTGGGCGTGGAGCGGGTGGTGCGCTACACGGCCCCCGGCGAGGTCCTGTCCATGAAGAAGAAGAGCAAGACCCGGCCCTGGGCCCTGTACGGGGGCCACGAGCCCGAGCCCAGCCACATGGACCTGTGGCCCGGCACGGACCGGGAGAAGAGGGTCGGCATGTACCGGGCGGGGATGGCGCGCGGCGAGCGTTTCGCCAACCGCACCGCCGGAGGCGGCGGATACGGGCACCCCCTCGAACGCGCCCCCGAGGCGGTGGCCGCCGACGTGCTCAACGGTTACGTCACGGCCCGGGCCGCACGCGAACACTACGGGCTGCTGGTCGCCGGGGACGGGACATGGCAGCCCACGGCCGAGCGGACCGCGCACGCCAGATCCGGTCCCGGGCACTGACCACCCCGGTCCGGACCGATCCATGAGTCATCCGTGTGGGGACGACCGCCGCCTCCACACGGGCGAACCCACAGTGGAACGGACGCGGGAGCCCCGCCCCGCGCTGTACCGCGATCATCGCCCAAGCCCCACGAACGGAACGCCGCGCCCGCGAGGCGCGCACCACCGGGGCGCGTGGCGGTCCGGGAGGACCGCCACGAGACGAAGGGTAGGCAAACCCCAGTGCGACTCATCCACAGCAGGCCCGACCGGCGGCTGACACACCGCCCGGAAGGTTCCACCGCGTACACCGTCACCGCCGGTGCGATCGTACTCGCGTCCTCTCTCCTGCTGGCCGCCTGCGGCACGGGCGACCAGGGAGCGGGCTCCGAGGCCAGGGCGGACTCCCTGATCATCGCCGAGAACGAGCCGCCGGCGACCTTCGACCCGGTCCAGGCCGACAACTCCACCGTCAACGAGGTCGCGCGCCCGGCCTACGACACCCTGGTGCGCTTCGACGGAAACGAGCTCGCCCCCGCCGTGGCCACCGAGTGGACGGTGTCCGAGGACGGCACCACCATCGACATGACCCTGCGCGACGACGTGGTCTTCCACGACGGTTCCACGCTCACCGCCGACGACGTCGTCTACACCCTCGACCGCATCAAGCGCCTGCAGATCGGTGTCGCCTCGTTCCTGGCCTCCTACGAGACGGCCGAGGCGTCCGGCGAGACCGGCCTCACCATCACCCTCTCGGAGCCCTACGCGCCCTTCATGTCGGCGCTGAGCCGCGTGTACCTGCTCAACGCCGACCTGGTGGAGGAGAACGCCGGCGAGGACGACGGACAGGAGTGGCTGTCCTCCAACGACGCCGGCTCCGGTCCCTACAGCCTCACCGGGTACACCCCCAACCAGGAGGCCACCTACGAGCTCTTCGCCGACTACTGGGGCGGGGTCGACGGGCAGGCGCGGAACGTCGTCTTCCGCTACCTCGCCGAGGCCTCCACACAGGCCACCGCCCTCCGGCAGGGCGAGATCGACATCGCGATGGACATCTCCCCGCAGGACTGGGAGGCCATGGAGACCGAGGGCTTCACCGTCGACCGGGCCGACACCAACGTCCAGCTCTACGCCCTCTTCGACATGACCGGCAAGGGGGAGACCGAGGAGAGGGCGCTGCGCGAGGCCGTCGCCCACTCCTACGACTACGAACAGCACCTGGAAAGCATCCTGAAGGGTTCCGGGGAGCTCGCCCGCGGGGTCGTTCCCAGCGGGATGCCCTGCCACGACGCCGGGGTCCCGCAGCCCTCCTACGACCCCGACCACGCGCGGACCATCCTCGAGGAGGAGGGGCTCGAGGGCACGTCGCTCACCATGACCTACCTCGAGGCCACGGCCGAGATGGAGCAGGCCGCCACACTCCTGCAGTCCAACCTCGCCGACGTGGGCATCGACCTGACCCTGCAGGCCATCACCTATCCGCAGTACATCGAGACCACCTCGAACCCGGAGGACATCCCGGATCTGGGCATGATCTACACCTTCCCCGCCTTCCCGGACGCCGACGCCGTGCTCTACCAGAGCTTCCACTCGGCCAACATCGGCGGAGGGCTCAACTTCGGCGGCTACTCCGACGGGGAGGTCGACGAACTCGTCGAGGCGGGCCAGAGCGGCACCGACCCCGATGAGAGGTGCGAGGCCTACACCCAGGCCCAGAACATCATCGCCGAGGACTACGCGGCCATGATCCTGTCCAACCCGCAGTACGTCACCGTGATCGGTGAGGGGGTCTCGGGCTACGCCTACGACCCGGCCCACCACCAGACGGTGGACGTCTACGGCATCACCAAGGGCTGACGCCCGCCAAGGGCGGCGTCGGCAGGTCCGTCGCCGCCCCACCCCCACAGAACCACCACCCGGAAGGGGAGGCGCGGTGTTCTCGTTCATCGCCCAGAGGCTGGGCATGATGATCCTGGTCCTGGCCGGCCTCATCACCGTCACGTTCCTCATGACCCAGGTCCTGCCCGGTGACCCGGCGCGTGCGGCGGCCGGCCGCAACGCCACCGTGGAACAGGTCGACGCCGCACGCGAGCGCCTCGGCCTCGACCAGCCGGTCCACGAGCAGTACGTCTCCTACGTCGGCCGTGTGGCCCAGGGCGACCTGGGGACCTCGGTCTTCACCCAGCGCCCCGTCATCGACGACATCGCCCAGGTCCTCCCCTCGTCGGTGGAACTCGTCCTGGCCGCGATGCTGATCAACGTCGTCGTCGCGCTCCCGCTCGGTGTGATCTCCGCCTACCGCAGGGGCAGGGGGGCCGACCTCTCCGCACGCCTGGTCGCGCTGCTCGGCGCCGCCGTCCCGGTCTTCTGGCTGGGGCTGATCCTCCAGGCCTTCCTGTCCGCGCGCTGGGGCCTGTTCCCGCTCACCGGGCACCTGGGTTTCGGCAGCGAAGTTCCCCGGGTGACGGGGATGACCACCGTCGACGCACTGCTGGCCGGGGACCCGGCCACCTTCGGCGAGGCGGTCCGCCACCTGGTCCTGCCCGCGGTCACACTCGCCGCCGCCTACGTCGCGGTGGTCACACGCACGCTGCGCTCGACCATGATCGGAGCCCTGGACGCCGACTACATCACCCTGGCACGGGCGACCGGCGCCTCGGAATGGCGCGTGGTCGTCTCCCACGGCCTGCGCAACGCCCTGGTGCCCACCAGCACCATCCTGGGCATGCAGCTCGGCTGGATGCTGGGATCCACCGTGCTGGTGGAGTCCATCTTCGGCCGCGTGGGCGTGGGCGCCTACTCCGTCACCGCCGTACTGCAAAACGACCTGTACGCCGTGATCGGCGCCGTCCTGGTCATCGGCGTCGTCTTCATCCTCGCCAACTTCGTCGTCGACCTGCTCCAACTGTGGCTCAACCCCCGCCTGCGCAAGGGGAAGCGACGCGAACGGCCAGGCACCGAGAAACCCGCCGCGCAGACCTTCGACCTCGCAGGGGAGCGCACATGAGCACCACGACATCAGCCCCCGTCCGTTCCGCGGGACTGCGCGACCTCCTCAACCGCAGGGGCGGGAACAGGCAGGGGCACACCACCGTCGTCGACAGGCTCGCCCTGGGCGTCGCCGGTCTGATGGTCCTCCTCGCCCTGCTGGGCCCCTACCTGACCCCCATGGACCCCTACGCCGTGGACCTGTCCAAGTCCCTCACCCCACCGGGCCCGGAACACTGGTTGGGGACCGACGCCAACGGCCGGGACATCCTCAGCCGGATCCTCGCGGGCGGGCGGACCACGCTCCTGGCCACCGTCGCCGTGATCGCCGCGGCCACCGTGATCGGCACACTGATAGGTACGGCGGCCGCGCTGGGAGGCCGGGTCGTCGACGAGGTCCTCATGCGAATCTGCGACGTGGGCCTGTCCCTGCCCGCGATCGTGGTGGCCCTGGGGCTGGCCGCGGCGATGGGACCCAGCCTCCAGTCCGCGGTGATCGCCCTGGCGGCCACCTGGTGGCCGGGCTACGCCCGGCTGGTGCGAACACTGGTCCGTGAGGTACGCGACGCCGAGTTCGTCGAATCCGCGCGAGTCCTGGGGGTCTCACGCACCAGGCTGGTCCTTCGCCACGTGCTGCCCAACTCCCTGAGCGCGCTCTACGTCCAGACCACCCTCGACGTGTCGGCCGTCATGCTCGTCGTCTCCGGCCTGTCCTTCGTCGGTGTGGGAGCCCAGGTCCCCGCCTCCGAATGGGGCGCGATGATCGCGGCCTCACGCGACACGGCCACCACCGCGTGGTGGACGGTCCTCTTCCCCGGACTGGCCATCGCGCTGACCGCGATCGCCTTCAACCTGGTCGGTGACTGGCTGCGCGTGCGCACCGACCCCACCCTGAGAACGGGAGGGCGCCGATGAGCGCACAGCCCACGCAGACAACGCCGCTGCTTCGGATCCAGGACCTGTCCGTGTCCTACCCGACACCGGACGGCCTCAAGGAGGTGGTACGCGGGGTCGACCTCTCGGTCTCCCGAGGCGAGAGGGTCGCACTGGTCGGGGAGTCCGGCTCCGGCAAGTCCGTCACCGCCCGAGCGGTTCTGCGCCTTGACCCCGAGGCCAGGACCAGCGGCCGCATCCTCCTCGACGGCGAGGACGTCCTGGAGATGAGCGCCCGGGAGGTGCGCCGCGTACGCGGCGCACGCGCCGGACTCGTCTTCCAGGACCCGCTCGCCTCGCTCAACCCGGTCAAGACCGTGGGCTGGCAGATCACCCAGCCGCTGCGGATCCGGGGCGTGGGGCGCCGCGAGGCCCGGCGGCGCGCCGTCGACCTCCTGGGACGGCTCGGTGTGGCCGACGCCGCGCGGCGCTTCGACGACTACCCCCACCAGTTCTCCGGGGGCATGCGCCAACGCGTGGTGATCGCCATCGCGGTCATCGCCGAACCGCAGGTCCTGGTCGCGGACGAGCCCACCACGGCACTGGACGTACGCGTCCAGGCCCAGGTGCTCGGTCTCCTGGGCGAACTGGCCCGGGAGAGGGACATGGCGGTCCTGCTCATCACCCACGACCTCGGCATCGTCGCCGGATTCGCCCAGCGTGTCGCCGTCATGCGCGACGGCGGGCTGGTGGAGGAGGGAGACGTGGACGGGGTCTACACCTCGCCCCGCCACCCCTACACCCGGGCCCTGCTCGACGCGGTCCCACGCATCGGCGACCAGCCCGGCAGGAGGCTGGGCACGGCCACGGACCCGGCGGCCGCCCCCGTCGCCGTGTCAACCGAGGGAGGACAACTGTGAACACCGCTGAGGAGGCTCCTCTCCTGGAGGCCCGCAACCTGGTCAAGACCTTCTCCGGAAGGTCGGGCACGCGCGCCGTGGACGACGTGTCCTTCACCGTGCGCAGGGGAGAGGCGCTGGGGCTGGTCGGCGAGTCGGGCTCGGGCAAGTCCACGACCGCGCGCTGCGTGGCCGGCCTGCTGCGCCCCGACTCCGGGCGGGTCCTCATCGCGGGTCAGGACGTCACACGGGCACGTGGGAGGGCGCTTCGCGCCACCCGCCGCCGGGTCCAGATGGTCTTCCAGGACCCCTACTCCTCCCTCAACCCGCGCATGACCGTGGCCGGTCTGGTCGGCGAGGGCATGCACGTGCACGGCATCGAACCCGACCGGGCGCGCCGCAGGGACCGGACCGTCGAGCTCCTGGAAACGGTGGGCATGGGATCCGAACACCTGGACCGCTACCCGCGCTCCTTCTCCGGGGGGCAGCGCCAACGCATCGCCATCGCCAGGGCCCTGGCGGTCGGCCCCGACCTTCTCGTCTGTGACGAGCCCGTCGCGTCGCTGGACGTCTCCGTGCAGGCCCAGGTCCTCAACCTGTTCGGCGACCTGAGGGAGAAACTCGGCCTGTCCCTGCTCTTCATCGCCCACGACCTGGCCGTGGTCCACCACCTGTGCGGGCGTGTGGCGGTGATGAACTCCGGTCGCGTGGTCGAACAGGGCGACCGGCAACAGGTCTACACCTCGCCCCGCCACCACTACACCCGGGCCCTGCTCGACGCCGTGCCGGTCCCCGACCCGGCCGCGGAGCGCGCCCGGGCCGCCGGTCGCGGCGCCGTACACACACCGAAGCACCACGAGGAGAAGCGATGACCACAGTCCGCATGTTCGTCAACGGCCAGGCCATGTCGGGCGGGGATATCAGCCACGCCCTGGAGGGAGCCCGCTTCCTGGGGCCGGCGCGGACCGCGCCGCACTACCGCTTCTACTCGGTACGCGACGAGTTCCCCGGTCTGCACCCGGTGGAGCGCGACGGCCGCTCCGTCCCGGGGGAGCTGTACGAGGTGGAGTACGCCCAGCTGCGTGAGCGGCTGCTTCCCGAGGAGCCCGAGGAACTGGAGTTGGGCGTCATCGAGATGGCCGACGGGTCGGGTTCGCTGGCGATGCGGATGCGGGCCAGCGCACTGACGCTGCCGGAGGTCTGCGACATCAGCGAGCAGGGCGGCTGGCGCGCCTACCTGGTCGGGAGGGGGGCGGTTTGAGCGCCGTCGACCTGGTGGTTCGGGGAGGCACGGTCGTCAACGCCGACTGGCGGGGCGACGCCGACGTGTTCGTCGCCGAGGGCAGGATCGCAGGGCTCGTCACGCCCGGCACCCCCGTGCCGGACGGGTCCCGTCCCGAGGAGGTCGACGCCACCGGCCTCCTCGTCATGCCGGGAGGAGTCGACCCGCACTGCCACGTCGGGTTCACCTCGGGCGAGTTCACCTCACTGGACGACTACGCGCGGTGCACCACCGCGGCGGTCTTCGGCGGCACCACCACCATCGTGGACTTCGCCATCCCCCGTCCCGGGCAGGGCCCTCTGGAAGCGGTGCGAGAGCGCCGGGCCGCCGCTGTAGAGGGCCTGTGTGACAGCGCGCTGCACGGATGCGTCGTGGAGTGGGACGAGACCACGGCCGACCAACTACACGAGATGGCCGCACTCGGGGTCAACACGGTCAAGATGTTCACCACCTACCGCGGCGAGACCATGGCCGACGAGTACACGGTCCTGAAAACGATGAAGGCCATGCGCAGCACCGGCGGCATGGTGGTGATCCACTGCGAGGCCGACCACATCATCGGCGAGGCCCAGCAGGTGTGCGGTGCACGGGGTGAGACAGGGGCCGAACACATGGCGGCCAACCGCCCGGAACTCGCCGAGACGGCCTCGGTGGCCGAGGTCCTGGCGATCGCCGAGGCTGTCGGCGCGCCCGTGTACTTCGTCCACCAGTCGACGGCCGAAGCCGTCGAACTGGTGGCGGCGGCCCGGCGGCGGGGCCAGAGCGCCTACAGCGAGGCGGTCGCCCACCACCTCGTGCTGGACGAGGGCGCCTACACGGGCGAGCACCCCGAGCGGTTCGTCTGCTGTCCGCCGCTGCGCTCCCGAGAAGCCGTCGACGGCCTGGGCAGACACCTGTTCACCGGAGAGATCACCACGGTGGGCAGCGACCACTGCTGCTACGACACCGCGCAGAAGGAGGAGCACCGCCACGACGTACGCGCCATGCCCAACGGGCTGCCGGGGGTCGAGACCCGCCTTCCGGTGGTGTACTCGTCCTACGTGGCGGGGCGGGGGCTGCCGGTCACCCGCTTCGTGGAGCTGGTCGCCGCCAACCCCGCGCGTCTCAACGGGATCTACCCCCGCAAGGGCGCGTTGTCGCCGGGGTCGGACGCCGACATCGTCCTGTGGGATCCGGCCGCACGATGGACGGTGCGCTCTCGGGACCTGCACATGGCCACCGACTACACCCCCTACGAGGGGATGGAGATGACCGGTCGGCCCCGCACGGTCCTGGTGGGAGGCCGTGTCGTGGTCCGGGACGGTGAACTGGTCGACGCCCGGCCCGGGGGGCGGACTATCGCCTCCGGCCTGGTGGAGAACCTCTGCTGAGGCCCTGGTCGCGATCGGGGCCGCATCGACACCGAGTGGGTTCCGGGTCGACGCCCCCCCGGAGCGCGCAGCGGCGGGCCTGGACGGTGCCGTGACGCTCCGGTTCCGCCGCCCCGCTCCCGCCCGCCTGCCCTGTGCGGGCCGGGACGCGCACCCGTGACCGCCGGACGGGGCGGGGGCGGCTCTGGGCACGCCGCCCCCGCCCGGCCCGGTCCTGCCGGTGCCCGGCCCGGTCAGGGCGCCGGGACCGACCGCACGGTGCTGGCCGCCCGTCTCTCCATGGCCCTCAGAAGGGCCGAGTTCGAGGAGACGACCCTCAGACCCCGCGACCGGCGCAGCCGTTGCGCGGCGGTGAGGCTGGCGAAACCGCCGCCGGGAACGAGCACGGTCCCTATCCCCGGTTCCAGCCGCCGCAGGACCTGGTCCTCCAGCTCGGCCTGGTCCACGGCGAAGCGCGCCCCCCGGTCGAAGAGGTCGGGGCGTTCGATGCCGTTCCACTCGGACGGCAGCTCGAAACGGATGACCTGCCGCACCCGCACCGGCACGTAGGCGCGGACGGCCTCCACCGTGCCGTCACTGAACCACGGCGGGGCCACCACGGCGATTCCCCCGCCGCCGATCCCGGACAGCTCCTCCCGGATGGCCCGGCCCGCCGTGACGGTGGGAATCCCGCCGGACAGGCCCTCGACGTGTTCGGTGAAGGCGGCGTCGAACGCAGTCCCCCCGAACACGCTGCTGCTGGTGAAGCAGTAGCCCAGCGCGTGCACGCCCAGGTCGCCCAGTTGGCGCACGGCGGTGTCCAGCCCGGTTCCGGAGAACAGTTCCTCCAACTCCAGGCCGGTGAACTCGGTGCCGAAGGGGCGCGGGGTCCAGAACCGCGCGGTGTGCACACTCGTGTCGGGCCCGGCCGAACGCCAGATCTCCGACTCGGGGACGGGATCGTTGTGGATGACGAGTATGCCGAGCCTCGTCCTCATCGGTGGGCCTCCGCTGCTCGTTTACCCTCCGTGCGGCGCAGGAGCAGCGGAGAGATGAGCATGCCCGCGACGGCGAAGACGGCGGTGAGGAGGAACGCCCACCGGAACTCCGCGGCCGTCGGGTCTGTGCCCAGGATGATCGTCAGCAGGGCCACCGTGACCGCCGCCGACAGGTACTGGGACGTGGTCATGAGCGCTCCGGCGGTGCTCTGGTGCCGGTCGGGCACGTCGCGGGTGCCGATGACGAACATGGAGGTGTAGATGACGCCGTGGCCGAACCCGCTCAGCAGCAGACCGGGCACCAGGTGGGTGGTGTACGTGCCCGATCCCAGCATGGCGGCCAGCAGCGCCAGGCCGATGAAGCTGATCAGGAAGCCCGCCGTCATCGTCGTTCCCGCGCCGACGCGCTCCACGGCGCGGCCCGCCGCCATGTTCCCCAGGGTCACCATGACGGCCAGCGGCAGGAAGCCCAGCCCCGCCTGCAGCGGCGTGAAGCCCTCCAGCTCCTGCAGGAGCAGCGTGACCAGGTAGAACTCCGATCCCACACTGGCCATGTACAGATAGGTGGCCACCACGCCGGCTCCGAGGGACCGGGTACGGCGCAGCGACCGGTCCACCATCACGTTGTCGGACTTCATCTCGTTGGCGATGAAGGCCAGGCCCAGGACCACCGCCACCAGGCACGCGCCCCCGACGTGCAGGCCCGAGGCCCCCGTGTCCGCCACCAGGGTCAGGCCGACGACCAGTGCGAGGAGCGCGCCGGTGCCCATCATCGAGGCGGAGAGGGGAACCCGGGCGCCCCTCTCCCTCTGGGACGACGCGGCCAGCCACAGCAGCCCGCCCAGCGCGGCCAGCAGGGTCAGGGGGATGTTGATGAGGAACGTCCAGCGCCATGAGACCTCGGTGAGGACCCCGCCCAGGATGGCGCCGACGGCGAGGCCCGAGGCGCCGATCGCGCCCCAGACCGACAGGGCCCGGGACCGGGCCGGACCGGCCGCGAAGGTCGCGCTGATGAGGCCGATGGTCGCCGGTTGCAGGAAGGCGGCCGACAGCCCCTGCACACCTCGGCTGACCAGGAGCGCGACGCCCTCCTGGGCGAACCCGCCCAGGGCGCTGGCCGCGCCGAAGACGACGACCGAGACGAGGAAGACGCGCTTGGCCCCGACGCGGTCGCAGACGCGTCCTCCCACCAGCAGGAGGCCGGCGAACAGGAGGGCGTAGGCGCTGACGATCCACTGGAGGACGGATGACGACAGGCCCAGGTCGACGCCGACGCTGGGCATGGCGACGTAGATGATCGAGTAGTCCAGTGCGATGAGGAACTGCGCCAGGCAGAGGACGGCGAGAGCGCCGATCGCCTGGGGACTCCCCGTGGATCTGAGAACCGTGTTCATCGAGTCACTTTCCTGGCAGTTTCCATGACCGGACCGTGCAGGCGACCGGCGAGTTCGGTGACGGTGGTGGCGACGCAGTCCGCACCCGCCGAGAGTAGGGCTTCGGCGTCGGAGACCCCCCAGCCGACCCCGACCGCCGCCATGTCGGCGCAGACCGCCATGACGACGTCGTCGGGGGAGTCGCCCACGACCACGCACTCCTGGGGCGCCAGCCCGAGGGACTCCGCGGCCAGCAGCGCCGGGTCCGGGGCGGGCTTGCCCCTGGGGGTCTGATCGTGCCCGACCACCACGTCCGGGTAGCCGTCCAGCCCGGTGGCCTCCAGCAGCTCGTGGGCGCTCCGGGTGATCTTGCTGGTGACCACCGCGATCCCGATCCCCTCCGAGGACAGCTCCGCCAACAGGTCCCGGATCCCCGGGAACACCAGGGACGAGGCGGCGGTCCGGCTGCGGCGGGCGAAGGACTCCCGGAAGAGCGCCTTGGCCTCCGCCCACACCGTCTCGTCTCCCCCCGGGATGAGCCGGGGCAGGATCGCGTCGAGCGGTTTGCCGATCAGCGCGCGGGCGTCGCCGGGCAGCGGCACCGCGCCGTAGGGGGCGCACGCGTCGTGGAAGGCGGACAGGATCACCGAGGGCGAGTCCGCCAGAGTGCCGTCCAGGTCCAGGAGCACGCCGCGTACGGGGCTCATGACCGCACCACCGGGCCCGCGGGCCCGGCGGAGCGGGCGGCGGCCTCCGCGACCGCGAGCCCGGCGGCCAGACGTGTCGTGGACTCCAGGACCGCGCGGTTGACCAGGGAGCTGCGCCCGTCGGTCGCCCTGGTGATGGCCGACAGCACGAACGGAGTGAGCGCGGGACCCGTCGCACCGGCCGTACGGGCCTCGTCCAGCGCGTCCTCCACCATCGCGTTGAGCAGATCGGCGTCGATGCTCCACTCCTCCTCGATGGGGTGGGTGACCAGTACGGAGGAGTCGGAGACCGTCCCCCAGTGCCGGTGCATGACCGCGGCCAGGTGACCCAGGTCGTCGATCCGGCAGGGGACGGGCTGTCCCGTGCTGCGCGTGTAGTAGCCGGGGAAGTCGTCGGACCGGTACCCGATGACGGGAACACCCGCGGTTTCCAGGTACTCCAGGGTCAGGGCGGGGTCGAGCAGGGACTTCGCCCCCGCGCAGACGACCGCCACGGGTGAGCGCGCGAACTCGGTGAGGTCGGCGGAGACGTCGAAGGAGACCTCGGCGCCCCGGTGCACGCCTCCGATCCCCGCGACCGCGAACACCCTGATCCCCGCGGCGACCGCGCCGATGAGACTGGAGGAGACCGTGGTGCCGCCGGTGCGGCCGCCGTGCAGGGCCACGGCCAGGTCGCGGGTACTGATCTTCTTGTCGTCCGGGGCCTTGGCCAGGCGTTCCAGCTCCGTGTCCGAGACCCCGACGCGCAGAACGCCGTCGATCACAGCGACACGGGCGGGGACGGCCCCCTCCTCACGCGCGCACCGGTCCACCGCCAGCGCGGTCTCCAGGTTGTTCGGGTAGGAGCCGCCTGCGACCACGGAGGTCTCCATGGAGACGATCGGTTCCCGGTCCTCGACGGCGGTACGCACCTCGTCGGAGACGATGACGCCCGACTGGTCGGTTCCGTTCATGTCCACTCCTCTCACTCTCCGCGCTCACGGCGGGCGTCGTCGGTCAGCGACCCTCCGGCGGTCACCAGGTCCGGGCCGACGAGCTTGGGATGGTTGGCGGCGATACCGCCGACCACGGTGTCGTAGGGGAAGTCGTCGTACTCGCCGCGCCATCGGACGAACTCCATGTGGCGTCGGCCCCGGGTGTCGAAGGGGTGGTAGTAGCTGTCGTCGCGGCCGTTGAACTCCAGCGGCCGGATGCCGTAGAGGCGGCACAGCAGGGTGTTGAAGACGGGGGTCGCACGGATCCAGCCGCCGTCGATCCGCACCGACACCAGGGCGTGGAAGGTGAAGAGGTCGTCGCCCATGAGGTCGAGGAGGCGGGCGGAGGCCAGGTGGTTGCGCACGTCCCCGTACACCAGACGTGTGGGGATGCCAACCGAGCGGGCGGCGGCCGCGTAGACGATGGACTTGTGGACGCAGAACCCCTGCCCGCGTCTGAGCACGCTGGAGGCGCGGACGCCCTCCCGGGTGAGGTCGGCGTCGTAGACCTCGTAGCGGACACCGTCGCGTACGGCGTCGTGCAGGCGTACGGCCATCTCCCGTGGGGAGGCGTCACGGTCCGGCAGCGCCCGGTCGACGAACTCCCGCACTTCGGGGCTCTGGTGGTCGAGGAAGTAGGTCGGTTCGGTCAGTGTGTGGGTCTCGGTCACGGCGGTCCTCCTGTCACAGGCCCAGGGCCTTGGCGATCTTCTGCCGTTGCACGGCGTTGGAGCCGGAGTAGATGGGGCCGCTGAGGGCGTCGCGGACCCCGGTCTCCAGTCCGGTTTCGGTGAGTACGCCCTCGCCGCCGAACAGTTCCACCGCCGCCTGGGCGGTACGGATGTTGGCCTCGCTCGTGAGGATCTTCGCCATCGCCGTCTCCGCGGTCGCCCTGTGCCCGGCGGAGACCGCCGCGCCCGCGGAGTACAGGGCCTGGCGGGCGCTCTGTATCGCTATGTGCATCTCCACGACGGTGTTGCGCACCCCCTGGAAGTCGGCCAGCGGCCGACCGAACTGGCGCCGGGCGCCGACCCGTTCCACGACCCGGTCCAGACGGTGGCGCATCTCGCCCGCGTTGATGACGAACGCGATGAGGATCTCCCAGGTCATCACGCGGTCCAGGATCAGGAAGCCGGTACCCACGCCACCGATGACGTTGGCCCTGGGGACACGGCACCCCGTCATGCGCAGTCGTCCGAAGGGGGAGGTCCGCAGGGTCGTCTTGTCCAGGGGCGGACCGAAGTCCGCGCCGGGCGTCCCCCTCGGGACGAGTACGGCGCTCAGGCCGAGCGGACCGGGGGTGTCGGAGGTGCGGACGTAGACGACCGCCAGGTCGGCTACCGGGCCGTTGGTGACGTAGGTCTTCAGACCGTCCAGTTCGACGTGGTCGCCGTCGATGCGGCCGGTGGCGGACATGGCCAGCACGTCCGATCCGGTCTCGGGCTCGGTGATGGCGTGGCAGCCGACGGAGGTCCCGGCGGCGACCGAAGGCAGGTGGCGAAGGCGCAGTTCGGGACTGGCGAAGGCGCTGAGCGCGAACCCGGTACTGGCGAGGTGGGTGGCCGCGCTGAAGTTCAGTCCGGAGTCGCGGACGGTGTAACCGAGGACCTCGACCGTGCGCATGAGGTCGGTGAGGGAGCAGGCGTGGCCGCCGACGTCCTCGGGCAGGCACGAACCGAACAGGCCCGTGCCCGCCAGCTCCTTCCACCCCTCTCGGGAGAAGACCGCGCCGCGGTCCCGTTCGAGGTGGCCCCGGTTGACGGCGGGCGCGACGCGTTCGACGCGTTCGCGTATGCGGGCGGCCGCGGTGTCCCCGCTCTGCGGCGGTGCCTCTGTGGTGATCACCATGCTGTCCACGTCCGGTCAGTAGGAGGAGAACTCGAGTGAATCGAGGTCGTGCCGCTCATCGCCGCGGAGCGGGGGGTTGAACACGCTGACGAGTTCCAGGTCCTCGTGTTCGCTGGCGATCAGCAGATGCGGGTCGTGCTGGTCCAGTGCGTAGAGGACCCCCGGGGAGAGGTCGATGCGCACACCGCCGTCCGCGCTCTCGACGAACCCGCTGCCCGCGATGCAGTAGCAGGCCTCCAGGTGGTTCGCGTACTGGAGCCTGGAGACGGTCCCCGCCCGCACCACGGTGTGCGCGACGGTGAACCCCAGGTTGTCGTCCTCCACCAGCAGCCGGTCGCTGGTCCCGTTGCCCCAGTCGACGGTCTCGGTCTTCTCACGGGAGCGTTTGAGCATGTCGTTTCCTCTTTCCTGGTCTGCTGGAAGGCCCGCGGAGCGTGTCAGACCCGCTGTCTGGTGTTGGACCCGACGAAGTCCGCGATCGCGTCGATGGTGCGAAAGTCCGAGGGGGAGATCTCGATGTCGGTGACGGGGATGTCGAAGGAGGACTGGATCCACTCCACGAGTTCGAGGAGGGAGAGGCTGTCGACGACACCGTTGGCGAGCAGGTCGTAGTCGCCGGGGATGCCCTCTCCCGCCAGGTCCGGGGCGTGGGCGGTCACGATGCGGTCCTGGATCCGGTCTCGGAGGTCGATGGTCATGTCGGCTGCCTTTCTAGGAGTCTTCGGATGGCGCTGTTCCGGTCGGTCTTTCCCGTGCCGGTGACGGGGAAGGGTTCCGTGGTGAGGAACGTCCGGCTGGGTACCGCTGTCGGGCTCAGGGCCGAGGAGACGGCCGAGCGCAGGGCGAGGTTGGTCACGGCGGCCCCCGGCTCGACGAGCACGGCCGCGAGGAGTTCCCTGTCCCCGGATTCCTTGCCCCGTGCCGTTACCACGGCGTCGGCCACACCGTTCTGGTGGCGCAGCACGGCTTCGACCGCGTCCAGGGACAGGCGCACACCGCGCACCTTGACCTGGCGGTCGCTCCGCCCGGTCAGACGCAGTGTGCCGTCGGCGTCCGTGGTGACCAGGTCGCCCGTGCGGAACTCGCGCCGCCCCTCGACGGTGCGCCAGGCGTCGTTCGGGGCGTTGACGTACCCCAGTGCCTGGAAGGGCGTGGATACGACCAGTTCACCGGTGCCGACCCCGTCGATGCCGTAGCGGACTCCGTCGAGGGGCTCGCCCAGCTCCCCGGCCGTCGCCCGGCGCAGGTCCACCATGAAGCTGTCGTTGGTCTCGGTGCTGCCGTAGACGCTCCACAGGTCGGCGCGGGGGAAGGCCGATTCCAGGTCGGACAGGGTCTCCAGGGGATAGAAGTCACCGGTGGAGACCACCGTGCGGACCCCCGGCGCGGGGACTCGGGCACCGGCGATGAGGGTGAGGACGACCGGCACGGCCTGGAGGAGGCTGACACCGTGCCTTCGGGCCGCCGCGGCCAGGGCGGCGCCGTTGGTGAGGTCCTCCTGGGGAGCGAAGACGACCCGCCCGCCCGCGGCCAGGACCGCCCACACGTCCAGGGTGGCGATGTCGAAGTTGATCGGCGAGAGGCTGAGGGAGACCGTGTCGGCCCCCAGCGCGAATCGGGAGCGCGCCCAGCGGACGAAGCGGTCGATGCCGCCGGGGTCGTGGGCGACGATCTTGGGCCTGCCCGTCGAGCCGGAGGTGGTGGTCCACAGTCCGTGTGCGTCGCGCGACCGCAGGGGGCCGTCGGCGAAGGAGCGCAGTTCCCGGCCGATCCGGGCGGTGTACCCGGCGCCCGCGTCGTGCGGGACCAGGAGCGCGGGACGCGGGAAGGTCTGGGCGGCCAGGACCTCGACCACGGCTCGTCCGCCACGGTCGGCCCGCACGACGTGGACGTCGTCGGGGGAGGCCCCGGGCACGGCCGCGTTCACCGCCGCGACCAGTTCCTCATAGGTCATGCTGCCATCGGTGAAACGCAAGGCGACGGATTCGGGCCGATGGCGGGCGTGGTCTTGGATCGATGCCCATACGGCAGGAGTAGCCACGGTTCTCGGCTCCTCAATTGCGGGTCCAGGGGATGTGCGTCAACAAATGCATGGGACGCGTGGAACGGCGTGTTCAGGCCGGTCCGGGTGGGGGTTCTGCCTGATTCGGGTGGCTGACACGAAGATTTCTCGGTCGTCCAGAGCAGAACATAGGCAACGCCGCCAAGGCTTGGCAATGCTCTCCGGAGAAAATCCCGTCAACCGTATCCGCGCACGAAGAACCGCGAACCCCGGACAGGGGGTTTCTCATTTCCCGGGACCGTCGTCCGACCACGCGTGGACTGGGAATCGAGCGGTCCTCGAGCGCCGTTCCGGCTCCCGTTCCGCCCCCGGAGGCAGTCTCAGCGCTGCTCCTGGCGCGGCGGGCCGGGACGCCGGCGCCCTCGACGCGAACGCTCCGCGCGGCGCGGCCGGGGACGGGTCGGGACCCCGGCCGGGAGCGTCGCCTTCCAGCGTCGGGTGCGCGGCCCCGGAGCGGGCGGGGGTCGCGGGCGGAAGCGCGGCTCTGGCAGCTTGGTGCCATTGCAGGAGCATGCCAGTCGATCGTGCTGACATTCCCCGGCCCAGTGCCGATCATGGAACTCGGGCAGGCGGACCGGGAACGCTGATTTCCCGGTCCGCCTGGTCTCGAAGCGAATTCCATAAGTCATACAGATCACTGTCGTTGCTGCGGAAACACCCGGCACACAGAAAAAAGGGAAGTGACCTTCATGGACAGGACCACGCGTTTCCTCTGGGCGGTCGGCGTCGCGATCGTCATCGCGCTCGCTGGCGGCGGTTCCGCCCTCGCCCAGGACACCGCGAACCCCCTGGAGGGCCCCGGGGACGCCTCCAGTGAGAGCGGCGCCGGCTGGCAGTGAATCCGGGCGGCCGAGGGGCGCCATCGAGGGGGAGCCCGGCTCCCGTAGTCGGAACGTCGGTCGTAGGGAGAGATGACATGGTGGACTTCACGGTTCTCGGCGGGCTGGAGATCCTGAGGGAGAACCGGGCGTGCACACCCAAGGCGCCGAAGGTGCTCCAGGTCCTGGCGCTGCTGCTGGTGCGGGCGAACCATCCGCTGCCCATGGGCGCCCTGATCAGGGAACTGTGGCGGGACCGCCCGCCCAAGAGCGCGGTGACGACCGTGCAGACGTACATCTACCAGCTCCGCAAGGTCATCGAGCGGGCGCAGCCCCCCGAGCACGAACCCGAGGTCCTCCTCACCCGCTCCTCCGGATACCTGTTACGGGTCGACCCCGAGCGCTTGGACGCGCTGGTGTTCCAGCGGCTGCTCGGTGAGGGGCGCCGCCTCCTGGAGGAGGGCCGGCCCGGCGAGGCATCCGAGCGCCTGGGCCGGGCATTGGACCTGTGGTCCGGGCCGTGCCTGTCCCACGTCTCCCGCGGACCGCTGATCGGCTCCCACGTGGTCCGGTTGGAGGAGCAGCGGCTGCACGCACAGGAACTGCGCGTCCGGGCCGACGCCCTGCTGGGCCGTGACCGGGAGTCGATCGGTGAACTGCGGTCCCTGGTGATGGAGTATCCGCTGAACGAGTGGTTCCACAGCCAGCTCATCCGCGCGTTGAGCCGGGCCGGGCGCCGCGACGAGGCGCTGACGGCCTATCGCTGGCTGCGGTTGGCCCTCGCCGAGGAACTCGGCCTGGAGCCCTCCCGCGAACTGCAGAGCCTGCACCAGGAGGTGCTCGGCGCGAGTCCGGCGCCCCCGGCCCGTCGGCGGCGGCCGCACGCCCGGCGGGAGGCGCCCGTCCCCCTCGCGGTGAAGTGAGATCCGCCGCCGGGTCGGTCGGTGCTCAGCCCGCCTTCTCCCCCTCCGCGGCTCCGTCGAGGGAGGAGGTGTCGACCCAGCCCAGCGCGGTCGCCAGGACACCGGCCTGGAAACGGCTCCGGGCGCCCAGCCGCCCGCTCAGGTCCGCGGTGATCCGGCGTGCCGTGCGCACCGACACCCCGAGCCTGCGGGCGATGGTCTCGTCGGTGTTGCCCTCCGCTAGCAGGTTCACCACCGCCTGCTCCTGGGTGCTCAGGCCGTGACGGCCGCGCGGGGCGCTGGAGCCCAGGGGGCTGGCCGCGTCCCACACGTACTCGTACAGGGCCAGCAGGGCCGTGACGGCGCCGGAACCGCGCAGGACCAGGGCACTGGCGGAGGAGTCGTCGGGATCGGCGGGAATCAGCGCGGTGGTGCGGTCGAAGAGGATCATCCTGGTGGGCAGGGTGGGTACCGTGCGGATCCGAGCGCCGAGCTCGGACAGGTGGGAGATGTGCCGGACCGTCCTGGGGTCGTTCATCACGCTGTCGAGGTAGACGTCCCGCAGTTCGACACCCCGTTCGAGCAGCATCCGGTCCAGTGGAAGGCTCGCCTCCAGGTTGTCCTGCGTCTGCGCGCCCCCGTCCGCGAACGTCCAGAACGAGTGGCGGCATTCGTGCGCGAACTCCTCGATCCGCAGACGGATCGCGTCGATCCCGTGGAGCTGCTCGATGTCCGTGGCCGCGCGGATGCGGTGGCTCTCCTCGAACTCGGAGACCAGTTGGGTGATGGCCGAGCGGGCGGTGGCCAGTTGCTGCTGGCGTTCCAGCAGGTCGGCCTCCTGCTGCCACAGCAGCGATTGCAGACCGAACTCGGGCCGCACCGGGATCAGCTTCTCGGACTGCTCCCACGAACGCCTGACCAGGGACAGCCGGGCCAGTTCGTCGAGCGCCGACCGCACGCGTTCCACCGGCCAGTCCAGGAGGAGCCCGAGGTCGCTCACTCCGGCCCGGGGCTCGGCGAACATCGCGCGATAGACACTCACCGCGTCTTGACCGATTCCGATCGATCTGAACACGACCCTCCTCCAGCCGTTGCCCGTCCGCCGAGCTCTTGGAGCGCAAGGCACGACGAGCACAACGGCGTATCGGAGCGAAGACGCGGTCTTCGCGGAACTTCCTTGGAAATTATGGAGTCCGCGGGGCGTGCCCGCAAGAGTACTTCAGGGTCCCTTCGAAAAAGGGCCGAACCCTTGCGCGTTCCAGGTGTGCTAACGGTGCCCCAATGAACAGGCGGCGAATAACATGAGAATCATGTGCCTGCGGTTGGCAGTCCGGGATCCGTTTCCCCTCCGAGAGATTCAGGAAGCGGTGTACGCCTGCTCCGGGCCCGATGACATGTTGGAACACCTCTATGTCGAAATGTGTGACGACCAGGCAGAACTCGTCTTTTTCCTGCACGAGGACGTCGGGGACCGCGCGACGGCAACCGTCCTGCGGCTGTGGAGGAACGCCGTGCGCGGCATCCCCTCGCTGGAGGAGTGGACCGTGCTGGAGGCCGGCCCCGTCCACCCCGCCGACCCGGGTCTGTCCTGACCTGTTCCGCCCGCCGTGAGCGCGACGCGGCGGCCACGACGCTCCTGTCCTGGACCGGTTCGTCCGGAAGGACCGCGCACAGGACTCCCCGGAGAGACGGGATCATCCCCTGAAGGGACCCACCACGTGGACGCGGCGGGCCGCCGGGCCGAAACACGAGCGGGGACTCCGCCGCTCGTCGGGACCGTTTCCCGCCAGCCTCGGGACCTCGCACGAAGGGGAGCGCGGAAGGAGAACTGCTACGCCGCGCCCCGTCCAACAGAATGGGAAAAGCCCGGCGAACCCGGGGCGTCGACGGCGCCGGCGCTTCGCTGCCAGGACCGTCTTCCGGGCGCAGAGCAGTCTCCGGGAATTCGCGGATTCCATGGGGCCGCGGGCGAGTGCGGATTTCCCGAGGCCGCGAAGAGGAATTCAGGGCTGCCGTGCCGCCGAAGGTCCATGTCTTCGGAGGCGTCGGCGGGGTTTCGTGTGGACAGGTTATTCGCCGACGGTCGGCGCTGTCCGAGGGACGAGGGCGCCGTCGCATGCCCGCGAAGGGGGCGCGCCGACCCGTTCGCCGCCGCCTCGTGGTGCGATCGGCCGGTGACAGCCCGGTGCCGTTCCTCCTCCGGCGGGGAAAGGGGATTCCGAGTTGAGGGAATTCCGGTGCCGCCCCGGTCGGGCCCGCACCAGCGCGCCGGGGAGGACGGGAGCGGGGCGACACCGCGGGCCTCGGCCCCGCTACGGGCGCCGTGAGGGCTCGGGGACCGCGATTCGGAGCTGGAGGCGGGTGAGCTTGTCGTGGTCCAGGGTGCCCGGCTCCGCGCTGAACACGACCACGCGCAGCTCCGTGCCCGGCACGGCCAGGGTCTGGCAGTCGAGGTCGAGCACGCCGAGTTCGCCGTGGTCCACGCGCTTGCGCAGCGTCGCGCGCGGCCGCACGTCGTGCCGCCGCCACTGCGCCGCGAACCCGGGATCGCGCTCGGCGAACTCGCCGACCAGCCGCCGCAGAGCGGAGTCGTGCGGGCGGCGGGCCAGCGCCTCACGCGTCTGGGCCGCCGCCTGCGCCTCGAACCCGCCCGCCGTCCCCGGCGGCGCCGAGCACACTGTTCCGCCCAGGCGCACGGACAGCCGCAGCACGTTGCGCTCGGCCGGGGCCAGCGCGGCGAAGTCCGTGATCAGCGCGGACGCCAGGCCGTTCCAGGCCAGGACGTCGTGGCGGCCGTCGCAGACGTATGCGGCGACCGGGCCGAGCCGTTCCAGCAGGGCGAGCACCCCCGCGGGGACCTGTTCGGCCGGGCCCGGCCGTGCGGTCGGCGCGTGCCCGGCGAGCCGGGACAGGTGCGCCCGCTCCGCCTCGGACAGCTCCAGGGCACGCCCGATCGCGTCGATCACCTGCGGTGACGGGCGCGGAGCCCGGGCCTGCTCCAGCCGCTCGTAGTAGTTCGCCGAGACCCCGGCCAGGTCGGCGACCTCCTCGCGCCGCAGTCCGGGTGTGCGCCGCGCGCGCCCGCCCGCGGTCTCGGGCAGGCCGACGTCGCCTGGGCGCAGGGCCTCGCGGCGGGCGCGCAGGAATCCGCCGAGTTCTCGCTTGTCCACGCCTCCAGCCTGTCACGCCCGCGCCCGGCCGACCACGGACCACTGGTCCGGGGACGACGCGGCCGTTCCCCCGCGCGGTGAGCCCCGCCAGTGTGGCGGAGGACGGACCGAAAGACACGGGCCGGACGAATCGAATCAGGCGCAGACGGACCGAACATCCGAAGGGACCGAAGACATGGGCATCCTCGTCACCGGCGGCACGGGCAACACCGGCCGCCCCCTCACCGAGGCGCTGCGGGCCCGCGGCGCGCACGTGCGCGTGGCCAGCCGCGGACCGGGCCCCGGCGGCGTGCCCTTCGACTGGGCCGCCCCCGAAACGCACGCCCGGGCGCTCGACGGCGCGCGGGCCCTGTACCTGGTGCCGCCGCCGATGACGCTGGACCCCATGCCGGCGGCCGGGCCGTTCCTGGAGGCGGCCCGGGCCGCCGGGGTGCGGCGCGTGGTGCTGCTCGGCTCGCTGGCGCGGCTGTCCGAGGCCTCAGGCGTCGCGGAGCTGGGCGAGGCCGTGCGCTCCTTCCCGGAGTGGGCGGTGCTGCGTCCGTCGGGCTTCATGCAGAACTTCACCGGGTCGCACCCGGTGGCGGTGGGCATCCGCGAGCGCGGCGAGATCCGCTCGGCGACCGGCGGGGGGAGGCTGGGGTGGATCGACGCCGCCGACATCGCGGCCGTCGCGGCGCAGTTGCTCCTGGCGCCAGGACCGGTGGCCGACGAGCACGTGCTCACCGGCCCGGAGTCGTTCGGCTACGCGCGGGCGGCGGCGGTCATCGCCGAGGCCGCCGGTCGGCCGGTGCGCCACACACCCTCCCCGGCGGCCGAACTGGTCCGGCGCAACCGGGACGCGGGCATGCCCGAGCCCTTCGCCTCGGCGCTGGTCCGGGTGGACGCCGACATCGCCGGGGGCAGCGAGGACCTCGTCACGGACACGGTCCACCGCCTGACCGGCCGCCCGCCCCGCGCCTTCGCCGACTTCGTCCGGGCCCGCCCCCGGGAGTGGTCCGCGGCGTGAGCGGCGGACCGGTGTCCCCGGGGCCCCGTACACCGGGGTGAGGCGAGGCCGTCGCGCACGGGCGCCCTGGTGTACGTTGTCCGAGGTGGTCGCGGCCGCCGCAGGCCGGTGGAGGCCACGAGCCCCCGGCGCCGGCGCCCCGCCGGCACCGGCCGCCGCGGGACTCGTCCCGCCCGTCGAACGGACACGAGCGTTTCCGGCCTGACGGCCCTTCGGGGGCGTGGCGGACACGCGCCGGGTGCGCCCGACCCCCCAGCCGGGGAGCGTGCGGGCGGGCCTACGAGACAAGGAGCCGCTGTGAGCGATGGTTCTGGTACTTACAGCGATTCGGCCGGTCCGTCGGATCGGCACCGGTTCCCCGCGGAGGCGCTGGACCGAGTGAACGCGGGCGTGTACGCGGTCGACGAGGGGGAGCGCCTGGTCGCGGTCAACGCCACCGCCCTGCGCCTGCTGGCCCGTTCGGCGGACGAGATGCTCGGGCACGACGCCCGGTCGCTGCACCGGGACGCCCGGGGCCGGAAGGCCGTCGAGGAGGCGGACGGTGCCTCCCGCGGGAGGCCCTCCGGCCCTTTCCCCCGCGCGGGGGAGTCCTGGTTCGAGCGCGGTGACGGCACGCTCCTCCCCGTGTCGTGGTCCGCCGTCCCCTGTGAGCCCGACGGTTCCCGGATCGCGGAACTGGTCTTCTTCCGGGCCGTCGAACAGGACGGGGGGAATCCCGAGGCAACCGCCTTCCGGACACTGTCGGAAACGGAGCGGCTGGCCCTGCTGGCCGACACCACCGCACACCTGATCAACAACGTCGACGTGGGGAAGTCCCTGCTCCGTGTGGTGGAGCTGATGCTCCCACGACTCGCGGACTGGGCGATCATCGACCTGATCACCGAAGGCGACGAGGTCTTCCGCTCCCTGGTCGTCCAAGCGGACCGGGGCAGGACCACGGTGCGCGAGGACCTGCAGGGTCCGATGCCTCCGGTGCCCGAAACCTCCGGCATGCCCCTGTCCAAGGCCCTGCGAGGCGCCGCCTCCACCCTCGTCGACCGTGAGGTCTACGCCGGTCCGCCCGACACGGGTATCGCGGTGGAGCAGCGCAGGCTGTTCGAGGTGACGGGCATCAACACCGCGGCCATCGCTCCCGTCCGCGGGCCCCGGGAGGTACTCGGCGCCTTGACCCTGGGGCGCACGGACCCGCAGCACCCCTTCGCCCGCGACGACCTCGCCCTTCTGGAGGACATCGCCCGGCGCGTCGGCCTGGCCCTGGAGAACGCGCGCCACCACCAGCGCCAGCGCCAGGTAGCCGAGACCATGCAGCGCTACCTGCTGCCCCAGCTCCCCCGCCTGTCGGGTGTGGAGATGACCGCCCGGTACCTGCCCGCACCAGACGTCTCGCACGTCGGCGGTGACTGGTACGACGCCTTCCCCCTGCCCAGCGGCGACACGGCCCTGGTCATCGGTGACGTCGTCGGTCACGACCTGGACGCGGCGGCCGGGATGGCCCAGCTCCGCAACATGCTCCGGGCCTACACCTGGGCCCGGGAGCAGTCCCCCCACCGCACGCTCGAACGCCTGGACCGGGCACTGGAGCACATCAGCGACGTCCACATGGCCACCCTCGTCCTGGCGCACCTGACGGTCGACGAGGCCGGACGGTGGGAACTGCTGTGGGCGAGCGCCGGGCACCCCCCGCCCCTGCTCGTCCACCACGACGGCATCACCCACTACCTCCAGGAGGGGAGCGGGGTCCTGCTCGGCACGGGGATGCCTCGGCCGCGCGCCGACGCGCGCGTCGCCCTGCCGCCCGGGTCGACGCTCGTGTTCTACACGGACGGCCTGATCGAAGCCCGGGGGCAGTCACTGGACACGGGCCTCACACGTATGCGCCAGCACGCGGCGTCCCTCGCCCACCGGCCCCTGAACTCGTTCGCCGACCAGTTGCTGGAGCGCGCGCGGCCGAGCAGCAACGACGACGACGCTGCCCTGCTCGCGATCCGCGTTCCGGCGGACCCGGCCGACGGCTGAGGCGACGGCCGTCCGGAGAGGGGGCCGGACCCGGGCCCCGCACGCACAGGCCCCCCGACCGCTCCACCCGGACGCCCCGTTCCTCGGCGGGCCGGGCGGGGACGGCGTCCCCGAGACCACGCCGACCGGCTCCCCGCAAGGTCCCCACACGCTCTTCCGGTACCCTCGTGCCCGTCCGCGTGAACCCGTTATTTCTCTGCGAAAACTTCGGTGACCTGGCTTTCCCCCGAAGAATCCACCCGGTTCGGGCGTGCTGTCCCACCACTGGTGTCCGTATCTGGCCAGACCCTTGACGGGGCACGGTGTCTACCATAATTTCTACTCAATCGCCTGAGAGCTGAATTTGGAGGCCGGAGATTTACGATCATCCCCCCTCGGCGTCTCCCCTGGAAGCCTATGAAGGGCTTGCCAGCCAATACGACGCGACATCGAGAACTCCTGACTACTACCGCTGGATGAATCTTTTCAGTGACCTCCTGAAGGAATTCAGGGTCCCCGGAGAACGGCTGGTCGATCTCGGCTGCGGCACCGGGAACAGTTCTGTGGAACTCCACAGGAACGGATACAGGGTCACCGGGGTCGACCTCTCCCCCGCGATGGTCTCGGTGGCGGAGGGCAAGGAGGAGACGCGGGGGATCGATCTCCTCGTCGGAGGGCTGGCGGATCTACCCCTGCCGTCCGGGCGATTCGACGCCGCGGTCTCCGCGGGCGAGGCGTTCCACTACCTCTCGGGGGACCAGGAGTTGGACGCGGCCTTCGCCGAGGCCGCCCGGGTACTGGTACCCGCCGGACTCCTGATCGTGGAAGTGAACACCGAACTGTCCTTCCGCGCGCTCTCCCAGGCTCCCAACATCCGCCGTTCCGACGACGGGTTCATCGCCTTCTTGCCGCTGGCCCCGACCGGTTTCGTCCCCGGCGCATCCATCGACCTGGAGGCGCACTCCTTCGCTCGGGTGCGGGATGAACTGTGGGAACGCTCCGTCACGCGGCACCGGCTGCGTCACCTGACGCACGAGCGCCTCCTCCAAGGCATCGCCTCCGCCGGCCTGGAGTTCGTCTGCGTCCGCGGCTTCCACGCGGGAGCCCTGGAGGAGGGCCTGGACGACGCGAAGCACCCCAAGGCTCTGTACGTCGCCAGACGTGCAGATTCCGCGGACTGACTGCGGAAATCCCCCCGTCGGATCATGGATCCGACAGCTAAGGAGAAGGCCATGATCAAGATCGAGTCCGTCGAAGAGCTGACCATCATCATCCAGTTCAGCGCCAGCTAGCACGCGGCCTGAGGAGGTCGGCCCCTCATCGGGGCCGACCTCCTCGTTTTCCAGGGAGCGGTACTGTGAAGTACAGGTCAGCGAAGCACCTCGAATGCTTCTGGGACGCGTCCGGGTTTTTCGTCAAGAACCCTCTTACGAAGGCGAAGATCAGCACCGAACCGATCACGGCGAGCGTTCTCCACGCTTTTTCCGATTTTCGGTCGGTATCCGATGTCGCGCGGGACCTGGGATTGGACGAGGACGTTCTGGAAAGCGCGGTTTCCTCCCTCTCCTCCCTCGGTTTCCTCGAATCCGAGGAGCAGGGGGGCGCCGGAAGCGGGTCGGAGGGGTTCGACGCCTGGGCGCCTTGGGGGAAGGAGGGTATCTCATTCCACTTCTCCACCAGGGACGCTCCTTTCACGAAGAGCACCGACGAGGTCCGGGAGAAGCTCACGAAAGACCCCTCGCCTCCCGTGTTCAAGGAGTACAGGGACGCGGACAGGATCTTCCTCCCCCGTCACCAGAATGACCCCGGACGCTCCTTCCACGAGGTCCTCTACCGGAGGAGGACCCATCGGGACTTCGTCGGCGCGCCCGTCGGGCGCGAGGTCTTCTCGACCCTGATGGCGATGACCTTCGGAGCGAAGGACTTCATCGACGCCGAGCAGTTCGGCGCCCTCATGCTGCGCACCAGCCCCTCCGGCGGCGCCCGGCACGAGTTGGAGGCGTACGCGGTCGTCACCGACGTGGCCGGGATCGCTCCGGGGGCGTACCACTACAACGTCCGGGAGCACTCCCTCGAACTGCTCCAGGAGGGCGGGTTCCGGGACCGCCTGACCCGGGCGTGCGACTCGCAGTCAGGGGTGGGTGAGGCGCCCTTCTCCGTGGTGGTGACCTCGGTCGTCTCACGCCTGAGCTTCAAGTACCGCCACCCACGCGCCTACCGGGTCATGCTGATGAACGCCGGGCACCTGGGCCAGACCTTCGTCCTGACGGCGACAGCGCTGGGGCTGGGCCCCTTCCAGACCGCCGCCTTCAACGACTCGGCCGTCGAGGCGCTGCTGGGCGTCGACGGGGTCCGGGAGACCGCGCTGTACGTCCTCTCCGCCGGCGTCCCCGCCGTGGACGCCGACGGGGAAGCGGTCCTCGCCCACCCGCCGATGAGCGTGGAGGGATACCGCAGGGCCAGGTTCGAGTAGCCGCATGGACACCGACTCCTCACAGACCAGGGGCGACCCGTCGGCGGTTGGGCTTGGGGGAGCCTTCCACCGCTTCTGGGCCGGACACACGTCGGCCAACCTCGGCGACGGCGTCCTCCTGACCCTCTTCCCGCTCATGGCCGCCGCGCTGACCTCCGACCCCCTCGCGGTCTCGATGCTGACCGCGGCGGCCTACACGCCCTGGCTGCTGTTCGGCCTCCACGCCGGGGCGCTGATCGACCGGATCGACAAGCGCCGCGCCATGGTCGTCGGCAACATCGTGCGCTGCGTGCTGCTCGGTGTGCTGGCGCTGCTCTCCTGGTTCGGCCCGGTCCCCGTCTGGGGGCTTTGCCTCTTCGTCCTCGCGCTGGCGGTCTGCGAGGTCTTCCACGACGGCTCGGCCCGGGCGCTGCTGCCCGCGCTGGTGGCGCGCGGCCTCCTGGTCACGGCCAACAGCCGCCTGCAGGGGACGCGCGTGGTGGCCTCGGACTTCCTCGGCGGCCCGCTCGCGGGACTGCTGTTCTCCCTCTCCGCTGGGACGGCGCTGCTGTTCAACTCGGGGGTGTACCTGGTGGGGGCCCTGTTCCTGCTCGCCGTGCCCGGTGCGGTGCGCTCCCTCGGCGGGCGGGGGGAGGACGAAGGCGGGCGGGCGCCGGTCGCGGAGCGTCCCTCACTGACCCGCGAGGCGCTGGAGGGGCTCCGGCTCGTCAGGGACGACCGCGTCCAACGGGGGTTCGCCGCGGCCGCCGCCGTCTGCGGGTTCGCCACCGGCGGGGTGTCGGCCGTCCTCGTCCTCTACATCACCCGGACCCTCGGCGTCCCGGAGGCGCTGTTCGGGGTCTACACCATGCTGTCCCCCGTGGGGGCGCTGGCGGCCTCGTTCCTGTGCGCTCCGTTGGGGCGGTGGCGCGGCCACGGCCCCCTGCTCGTCGCCGCCCACCTCCTCGGGGGAGGGGCCCTGCTGACCATGGGACTCTTCCCCGGCGTCGTCGTGGGAGCCCTCGCGCTGGGCGTGTTCGGCCTGGCGGCGACGACGATCGCCGTGAGCGCGGGCTCCATCCTCCAGGCGGTGACGCCGGAGCCGATCCTGGGGCGCGCGTCCATGGCCCGCATGCTCCTGGCCCAGTCCTCCGTTCTCCTGGGTGTCCTCACCGGCGGCCTCCTGGGCGGGCTCGGACTCCCCGCACCGTTCGTCGTCGCAGGAGCCCTCCTCCTGGCGGCACCCCTGGTGTTCGGCCGCGTGTTCCGGGAGGGGGCGGAGCGCGCCGGGGTGTGAGCGGCCCCGGGCCGGGTCCCCTCCGTGTCCCGCGCCCCCCGGCGGGCCTGCCCGCCGGGGGGCGCGGGAGGCGCCTCTCACCGGCTATAGGTAGACTGGTCTACCTACTACGGCACGGGAGGTGCTCCATGGCGAACGCCGAGGAGGTTCGGCCGCGCGCGGGCTCGGCCCGGGAGAAGCTGCTCGCGGCGGCGGCGCGGCTCTTCTACGCCCACGGAATGACCGCCACCGGCATCGACGCGGTCACCGCCGAGGCCGGTGTGGCCAAGATGAGCCTGTACAACAACTTCTCCTCCAAGGAGGAGCTGACACTGGCCTACCTCCAGGAGCGGCACCGGGAGTGGCTCGACCTGTACCGGCGCCGACTGGAGGAGGCCCACACCCCCCGGGAGGGGGTCCTGGCGGTTTTCGACGCCTACGTCGACCACGCCTCGGCCGCCTACGAGCACGGGTTCCGCGGCTGCGGGCTGCTCAACGCCGCGGCCGAACTCCCCGCGGGCGCGCCGGGCAGGGAGCGGGTGCGCGAGCACAAGGAGCAGGTCGAGGCGCTCGTGGCCGGGCACCTGGAGCGGATCACCGACCCCGACACGGCGGCGAGCACCGCCCGGCACTGCTCGTTCCTGCTGGAGGGTTCCATGGCCCGGGCCGGACTGGAGGGCGCGCCGGACCGGCTCCTGGAGGCACGCGCGATCGCCGCGGCCCTGGTGGACGCGCTGTGAACCGCCACCGGACGCTGGGCATCGCGGCCATCACGGTCACCTCCGTCCTGTGGGGCACGACCGGCACCGCCGCCACCTTCGCCCCGCAGGCCGGGCCCCTGGCGATCGGCTCGGCCGCCCTGGGGATCGGCGGCCTGCTCCAGGCGCTCATCGCCCTGCCCGCGCTGGCGGCGGCCCGATCCCGGCTGAGGGAGAACCTGCCCCTGGTGGCGGTGGGGGCCCTGGCCGTGGGCGTCTACCCCCTGGCGTTCTACGGCTCGATGCACCTGGCCGGGGTGGCGGTGGGCACCGTGGTGTCCCTGGCTTCGGCACCGCTGGCCTCCGGCCTGTTGGAGCTGGTGGTCCAGCGCACGCCGCTGAGCCGGTGGTGGACGCTGGCCGCGGCGGTGGGCATCGTCGGCGGAGTGCTGCTGTGCGCGTCGAACACGCCCGCATCCGCCGCCTCGCCCGGCGGGACCGCGGCCGGTGTCGCGCTCGGGCTGGTGGCGGGCCTCACCTACGCCGCGTTCTCCTGGGCGGCGCACACGCTCATGGGGCGCGGCGTCGACCGGGCTGCGTCCATGGGGGCGGTCTTCGGCTGCGGCGGAGTGCTGCTGATGCCGGTGCTCGTGCTCACCGGCGCCCCCCTCCTGGCCTCCGCGCAGGCCTTCACGGTGGCCGCCTACATGGCGCTGGTGCCCATGTTCCTGGGCTACCTCTTCTTCGGCTTCGGCCTGACCCGGGTCCCGGCGAGCACGGCCACCACGGTCACGCTGAGCGAACCCGCGGTCGCGGCGCTCCTGGCGGTCCTGGTCGTCGGGGAGACGCTGACCGGCGCGGGGTGGTTCGGGCTGGGGCTCATCGCCCTGGTCCCGGTCGTGCTCGCCCTGGCACCGTCCTCCGGCCCGGGAACGCCGCCCGTGGAACCGGCCCGTGCGGCGGGCACACCCGCGAACGCGGACCGCGAACCGGCGTGAGCGCCGGGTCGCGGGGCCTCACGGCGCCAGGGAGGCGATACCGCCGGTCTCCAGGGCCACCCAGACCGTTCCGTCCGCGGTGACCGCGACGCCGTGGGGTTCGCGGGAGGGCGCGGGCAGGTCGAACAGGTCGATGCCGCCCTCCGCCGTGATGTGCCCGACGCGGTTCGCGCCCCACTCGGTGAACCAGCAGCCCCCTTCGGGGTCCGCGGTGATGGCGTGGGGGCGTGAGTCGCGCCGGGGGAGGGGGAACTCCCGGATGTGTCCGTCCGTGGTGAGGCGGCCGATCTGACCCGCGCCGATCTCCACGAACCACAGGGCGCCGTCCGGACCCGCGGTGATACCCACGGGCCCCGCCTGGCCGGTCGGGAGGGGATGAAGGGTCACGTCCCCGCCGACGGTGACGCGGCCGACGGCGTCGGCCTGGTTGAGGGTGAAGTACAGGGCTCCGTCGGGCCCGGAGGCGATGAACGACGGGAACCCTCCCCTCGTCGGCAGGGGGAACTCGGTGACCTCCCCGTCGGTGGTGATACGGCCGATGCGGTCGGCGTTCATCTCGGTGAACCACAGCGCCCCGTCGGGCCCGGCCGTGATGCCGAAGGGCCGGGCGCCAGGGGTCGGCAGCGCGAAGGAGTCGGCCTTCCCGTCCGCGGTGACGCGGCCGATCCTGTCGTCCTCGGCACGGGTGAACCAGATCGCGCGGTCGGGGCCCGTGGTGATGAGCGAGGGCGCGCACGCGGTGGAGTCCAGCGGGTACACGGTCGCGGAGCCGTCCGGTGCCATACGGGCGATCCTGCCGTGGTGGACGAGCGTGATCCACAGCGAACCGTCGGTCCCGGCGGTGATGCCGTACGGGCCGGAGCCCTGCGCGGCCACGGGGTACTCGCGTACGGAACGCTGCTGGAGGCGGTGTGTCACAGGTGTTCTCCGGTTATGCGGTGGGTCGGGCGCGCACGGCGTCCCAGACGACGCGGGCGAGTTCCTCCGGGCGGGCCATGGGCACGTTGTGGTGCGCGCGCATCTCCACGAGTGCGCGTTCCGGGCGTGCGGCGACGACGGCCCGTACCTCGTCGCGGCGCGCGGCGTACAAGCCCCGGTCGGGAAGGACGACCGTGAGCGGGCGGGTGAGGCGCTCGTAGACGTCCACGCTGGGGTAGACGGCCGCGTCCGGCGCGGGGGCGCTGATCACCGCGATCTGCTCGGCGGTCGGACGCCGCAGCCGCGCGTGCTGGTCTTCGCTGAAGGAGCGCTCCAGCACGCCGCGCACCAGGCCGGGGCGGCAGTCCCTGTCGAGTTCGTCCCCGGGGGCCTCCCGCGCACCGCGCTCGATGTACTCGCGCGCCTGTTCGGGGGTGGCGGACCATCCGTAGCCGAACCGGGCGCGCAACCGCTCCATCGCCTCGGGCGTGGTCCAGCGCTCCTGGTCGGCCACGGCCTCCTCCCGGGTGTCCAGGACGAGCCCGTCGACGACGCACACCGCGGCGGGGCGGACCAGCCCGCCGGCGGCCACGGCGGTGACGGCGTAACCGCCCGGCGAGTGCCCGACCAGGACGGGGTCCTCCCAGCCGAGGGCCCGGACCGCACCGGCGAGGTCGCGCCAGTACTGCTCCGCGTCCTGGGAGTCGGCCCTGGTCCGGCCGTGTCCGCGCAGGTCGACGGCGACGACCCGGCAGCGGTCGGTCAGACGGGCCGCCACGTCCGTCCAGGCGGCCGCGTTGTGCCCGCTGCCGTGAACGAGGAGGACCGGGGCGCCCGCGCCGCCGAAGTCCAGCGCGGCCAGGGCCTCGTGGCCGAGGTCGAGTGTGGTCTCTCGGGTCCGCACCGGAACATTCTGGGCACGGTGCGTCCCGGCCGCAACCGTATTTCCCGTGTCGCGGCGCGGACCGCTGGGGGCTGCCTCCGGAGCCGGTGGACTCGGGGACCGTCGTGGGCAACGGCTTCGAGCGGCCCGTGCGAGTCGGCTCCGAGAGCCCGTTCCTCCTCTCCCGCGCCCGAGCGGCTGCCGGGGACGCAGGCGCGGCCACACGCTCCCGGGGGGCGTCCCCACCGGCGCTGTTCAGGCCAGGCCGAGCTGTTCGACCACACGGGCCACCCGCTCCCGCTCGGCGGCGGGCAGTCCCAGGATCGGGCGGGGCAGGCAGCGCGGGGCCACCAGCCCCAGGCGTTCGGCGATCGCGGCGATCACGCGCAGGCTGCCGTGGGAGGCGAACAACTCCCACAGCGGGCGCAGCCGTTCCGACTCCGCCGCCGCCCCCTCGGCGTCACCGCTCAGGGCGGCGCGGACCAGGGGCAGAGCGGCGGCGGGCAGGGTTCCGCCCATCACGGAGAACCAGGCCCGGCAGCCCGCGTTGAGCCCCGTCGCGGCGACGCCGTCACCGGAGACCCCGATGCTCACGTGGTCGGGCACGGCCGCGCGGACCGCCGACACACGATCGCGGGCGGCCGCCGGGTCCGCGGGAACCGGCGGGATCTTGATCGCGGCCACGGCGGGCAGCGAGGCGACGCGCGCGTACAGTCCGGTCGAGAAGGTGAAGCGCGTCGTGCCCGGGTTGTCGTAGACCACCAGGGGCACCGACAGTTCGGCGGCGACGGTCGCGTAGAGCTCGAACACGTCCTCGTCGGTGAGCGGCTGATAGCTGACCGGGGCCAACAGCACGGCGGACGCACCGGCCTGCTGGGCGTCCTGGGCCAGGGCCTGCACCTGGGAGGTGCGCAGCGCGCCGATACCGACGACCACGGGTGTGCCGTCCGCGTGCTGTACCGCCGTCCGGGCCGCGCGGCGGCGCTCCTCACGGTTCAGGTAGGCGTAGGAGCCGGTCGAGCCCAGCGCGCCGATGGAGTCCACGCCCGCCTCCGACAGGCGGGTGATCAGCCCCGCGTAGGCCCGCTCGTCGAAGCGGTCGTCATCCAACGGGGTCAGCGGAAAGGCGCTCAGGCCGGTGAACAAGTCTTCTCCCTCACGTGTGCGGTGCGGGTGTGGCGGCCGGGCGCCCCGACCCCCCGCGGGTCGCGGGAGCCTCGGCGAACACCTCCCGCACGGTCGTGCTACCGGGACCGCTGGTGCGCCTTCCACTCCCGGTGGAGCCCACGCCGGCGCTCGTACTCCCTCTTCGCACGGTGCTGCGGATCGGTCTCGGGGGTCAGGGAGGCGGGGCCCATGACGTGCAGGAGCGCGTAGTTGATACGGAACCCGGTTCTGTACAGCAACGAGAACGAGTCCTTCCCACGCGGCTTGTCCATGGCCGTCCACCTCACCGTTCCCATGATCGCGGACGCGCGCCGCGAGAGTGCGAGAGAGCGGGGAGCCCGTCGCCGCTGAAGCGGCGGACCTCCCCGCTCAGCAGCGTATCCGCCCGGTTTCCGACGCCCCGTCCGACCCGTCCTGTACGAGTACGGCCCCCGAACGGCTTCGCGGCTTCCGGCACCGCGGCACCCGAACCGCCGTCCGGGCCGCGCGGCGGCGGTCGCCCCGCCCCCAGCCTGCGGGGCGGGCCCCTCACCAGGGCGGCGGACATCGGCCGATGTCAACCTCTGTTGACCGCCGGTGGTGGTCGTCATACCGTAGGGGCGCGCGGTCGGCCGAACCGGCGGCGCCCCCTTCTGTGAAAGGCACCCACATGGCCACCATCCTGGTCACCGGCGCGTCGGACGGACTCGGCCGAGCCCTGGCCGAGGACCTCGCGGGGGCGGGGCACCGGCTCCTGCTCCACGGCCGCGACGCCGGACGGCTCGCGCAGGTCGCCGCGGACACCGGCGGCGAGGTCTACCGGGCCGACCTCTCCTCCCTCGCCGGAGCCGAGCGGCTCGCCGCCGAGGTCGCCGCCCGCCACGACAGGCTCGACGTGCTCGTCAACAACGCCGCGGTGGGCTTCCGGATCGACGGCGCCGAGCGCACGACCTCGGCCGACGGCCACGAGTTGCGCCTGGCGGTCAACTACCTGGCGCCAGTGCTGCTCACGAGGGAGCTGTTGCCGCTGCTGCGCCGGTCCGCTCCCTCGCGGGTGGTCAACATCGCCTCCCGGGGGCAGCAGGAGTTGGACCTGGAGGATCCGCAGTTCGAACGCGGCTTCACCGAACCCGCTGCCTACCGCCGGTCCAAGCTGGCCCTCGTCAGCCACACCCTGGATCTGGCCGGGGAACTGGTCGGCAGCGGGGTCACGGTCAACTCCCTGCACCCGGGGACCTACATGGAGACCTCCCTGACCAGGGCCGCGGGCGTGGAGTTCCACGACCCCCTGGAGAAGGGGGTGGCCGCCACCCGCCGTCTGGTGGACGCCCCCGAGCTGGAGCGGGTCAGCGGACGCCACTTCGACGACGGCGTGGAGACACCGCCCTCCGTCCCCGCAGCCCTCGACCCCGGGTACCGCCGTCGCCTCGCCGAGCTGACGAACGAACTTCTGGAGAAGTCCGGCGTCTGACGGGCGGGGCGGGCCGGCACCCGGCGTCGGCTGAACGGCGGAGGCCGGGGCGGTGGAGTCAGCGTTCCTCGGGCACGGCCCCGGCCTCCGGAACCCCGTCGCGGTCCTCCCGTGCCGCTACGGCCCCTTCAGGGGTGGTCTCCGAGGTCTCACCAGCGGCCGGGTCGTAGCCGTCGGCCCACTCCCCGGTCCCGAAGTCGAAGCCGACCGGTTCGCCCTCCTCGTTGGTGCGCTGGTACCACTCCGTGTAGCTCTCGTCGGTGGAGTCGATACCCGCCCCGGCCCCGTCCCCGGGCCGTGATTCCACGACCTTCAGGGAGAAGTCGTCGCCGTAGCGGTCCACTCCCTCGGTCACGGCGTTGTCCATAGCCGTGTCGATGTAGTGCATGCGCAGGGTGAGGGGATCGGTGCGCAGTTCCCTGAACCACGCGACGACGGCGAGGACCAGTACGAGCGCGAAGGGCACCGCGGTGACGATCACCAGTTGCTGCAGGCCCGTCAACGCCGTCGCGTCGCCGAGAAGCAGCATCACGACCGCGATCCCCGACATGACCAGGCCCCAGAAGACGACCACCCACAGGCGCGGGTTCTGGTCCCCCTGCGTGGTGAGCATGCCCATCACCACCGACGCCGAGTCGGCGGCGGTGATGAAGAAGATCGCGAGCACCACGATCACGACGAAGGGCAGCCACTCGACGTACGGCAGGTTGTCGATGAGGACGAAGAGCACCTCGGGCGCGGGCATGCCCTCCGTGAGACCGGGGGCTCCCTCCCGGTACATCCAGATGGAGGTGCCGCCCATCACCCCGTAGGCGACGAAGAGCAGCGAGGACGGGATGATAATCGTGCCGAGGGTGAACTGGCGGATGGTGCGGCCGCGGGAGATGCGCGCGAGGAAGATGCCCACGAAGGGCGACCAGGAGATCCACCACGCCCAGTAGTAGACGGTCCACAGCGACTGGAACTCCTGCGTCTCGGGGCCCCACGAGAGCGACCGGCCCATCATGTCGAACAGTGAGCCGAGGTACTCCATGACCGCCGAGGGGAGCAGGTTCAGCAGGAACAGTGTGGGGCCGAGGAAGAGGAAGACCGCGACGATGCCGATCGTGAGCACGATGTTCACGTTCGACAGGAGCCGGATGCCCCTCGCGACGCCCGAGACCGCCGAGATGACGAAGCCGACGGTCAGGACCGCGATGATGACGACCAGGGTGTTGTTGGTGAGGTCCCCGGCGCCCGACACGATGCTGACGCCGGAGCCGATCTGCATCGCCGCGATACCGAGGGCTGCGGCGGTGCCGAAGAGCGTGGCGATGATCGCGAAGATGTCGACGAGCTTTCCGGCGAAACCCTCCGTGAGCCGTCGGCCGAACAGGGCGCGGAAGATCGAGGACATGAGCAGGGGGCGGCCGCGGCGGTACGCGGCGTAGGCGACGGACCCGCCGACCAGCGCGTAGACGGCCCACGCGTGGAAGCCCCAGTGGTAGTACATCTGGGCCAGGGCCGTGTGCAGGGCCTCGACCGACTCCGGCTCGTCTGTCAGCGGAGGCGGTGAGATGAAGTAGCCCAGCGGCTCCGAGGGCCCCCAGAACAGGACCGCCACACCCAGTCCGGCGGCGAACAGCATGGCCGTCCAGGAGAACGTGCTGAACTCGGGCCGCTCGCCGTCCTTGCCCAGCGGGATCCTCCCGTAGGGCGAGAACGCTATGCCCAAGGTGGCGACGAGAACGACGATGGCCACGACGTTGAACATCCAGCCGAGGTTGTCGGTCGACCAGTAGAACGCCGTCTCGGCGACCGCGGCGACGCTCCCCGGCGACCAGATGCCCCAGACGACGAAGGCGACCGTCAGCGATCCGGCGATCGCGAAGACGAGCCGGTCGACCCGGTAGCTGCGGCGCTGGTCGTCGATCGAGATGCCCGGGACGAGGACCGGGTGTGTGTCGTGGGGGTAAGCGGGGTGCTGGTAGTCCAGGCTTCCGAGCGCGGCGTGGCCCGTCCGGCCCCGCGAGCCCGGAACCCGCTCACCGCCTTTTCCATCCTCGGAATCCTTGCCGTGGCGGCTCGTCTGCTCTTTGTCTTTGTACGGTTCTTCGGGCATGGCGAACACAGCCTCACGAGTAATGGAGCAGGGGCGCGAACCGTGCCCGGGGGCACGAACGCACGCCGGAAAGGTTGACGAAAAGGGCGGGAGGACCGGCGGCCACGTCGCCCGGACCCGGCGGAACTAGCAGCCGCCGCCGTCGGGTGCGCCGCCGCACAGTACGTGTGTCCCTGCTGGCGCGCGCCGATGTCGGGGAGCTCCGGTCACCGTTCGTCGCGGTACCGGTCGGATGTCCTGGACGGCTCCCGGCCGCGGCTCACCGTTCCGCCGACCGGTCAGCGTGCCCGCTCGCCGGTCGTTCCCGGGCCCCACCGCGCCGGTCGGACCAGCGGGGTGGCCGGGCCGCCGGGCGCGGTTCGGGCCGTAGGTCCTCTTGTGAGCCCGCGCCCGGATCGGCCTTGCGCCGACGATGCGAATTTCGACATGAGCGACGACAATAACTGTGGCGCGGGAAGTTGTCAACCGGAAGGGTGGAGATTTGGTGTGGAATTCGGATTGCGCAACCGCGGCCGGGGATTGTTTCCCCTCGCTTTCTTTTATATTTCCAGGGCCTCGATGAGGCGGTCCGCGCCCTCCTCCGAATGCGTCTCCCGAGCGCAAGTCAGGAACCGGAACACCGTCAGCCGCTCCCGCAGGTCCGTTGTCCGGCGCACCATTGCTTCGGCATGACGGCGCTCGTTGCCCCACGGCCGCGGTCGGTCCTTGGAACGAGGGGCCCTGCCGTTTCCGGGCGGGCTTCGGACCGGCTGTTTCCTGCGGCCGTGCGCATCGCCTGGCGCGCCTCATGAGTCTGGGCGACCGTGTCGCGCTCCGATGCGGAGTGCCGGTGCCGGTTTGCTGGCCCGGTCCAGGGCCGGATCGTTTCGAAACCGGGTTCGCGAGACGCCGGCGCTGATCGCCGTTACCCGGAAACCCGTTTGAAGCCCGCGCCGACAGGACGCGGTAATAGCCGCCGCCCCCCCTGTGCCGGTAACGTCCACAAGCGGACAGGGTTCGGATCGGCAGCGTGCCGGAACGACTCCTCCGACTTCGAGTACTGCAGGCTCGAAAGGAGCCGCTGGCGGGTTGTTCATATACTCCACAGGCCAGCAGCCGACAGCGTCCGAGCACAGGGCGATCCCCGGTCGCAGCCGTTGTAGAGCGTCCCCAAACCGTCCCTGAGAACAGGTTATGGCTGTTCACTCACACACCAGGCCTTCCACCGACCGCACGAGTGCGGCCGAAGCGTTCAACGAACCACCACAGGGTCCGTCACTAGGCGGTGCCCCGTCCGCGACCGGCCCGGCCGAACGATGGCGCCCGAGGCGGCGGCACTTCCGAAGCGCTTCCTACCGCGGCTGGCGGCACGGTCGACGCGGTGCTGACAGCCACGGCGCGTTGTCCGGGAAGGCCCGTGTCAGCCGGGAGGGGAGGGCTGTCAGCGCGGTCCGGGGTGTTCGCCGGGGTGTCCGGCCAAGCGTGCGAACAGGGCAGGTGGCGCTGACAGGGCAGGTCAGGGCCGATTTCGGGTGTTCGTTCTGACGCCCCGACCCACAGTCCTCTCCCTTCTGCCGTCTGTGCGGGGGAGCGGCGGGCGCGGCCGGCTCCTCCGAAGGCGAGGCCCACGCCGTCGGACGCACACGACGCGAAGCGGCTTCCCGCACCCGTCCGCGGTCCTGCGGCACAGTGGAGGAAGCGGACACCGAGAAATCCGTCGGAGAAAGTCGCCGCGGGATGTCGAGAACCCGTGCGCGGCTCCGTCCCCGGAGTGAACACGGCCCGCGACGGGCCGCACCGCACCCGGCCCGCGCGGGCCACGAGAGCGACCCACGGAGGAGATCATGGCCAAGTACCTGCTGCTCAAGCACTACCGAGGCGCACCGGCACCCGTCAACGACGTGCCCATGGACCAGTGGACGCCGGAGGAGGTCTCTGCCCACATGCGCTACATGCGGGACTTCGCCGACCGGCTGGAGGGCACCGGCGAGTTCGTCGACGGCCAGGCGCTCTCACCGCAGGGCGCGTTCGTCCGCTACGACGGAGAGGGACGGCCGCCGGTCACCGACGGCCCGTTCGCCGAGACCAAGGACCTGATCGCCGGCTGGATGGTGATCGACGTCGAGAACTACGAGCGGGCGGTCGAACTGGCCGGGGAGCTGTCGGCCGCGCCCGGGGCGGGCGGGAAACCGATCCACGAGTGGCTGGAGGTGCGCCCGTTCCTGACCGCGCCCCCGACCATCACGGAGTGACACACCATGGATGAGGCCCTTCTGCGGACCCTCACCCCCACCGTGATCGCCGTCCTCGGCCGCCGCGGAGCGGACTTCGCCTCGGCCGAGGACGCCGTACAGGAAGCCCTGGTCGAGGCCGTGCGCGTGTGGCCGGGCCACCCGCCGCACGATCCCCGGGGCTGGCTGGTCACGGTGGCCTGGCGCAAGTTCCTCGACGCCGCCCGCGCCGACACCTCCCGGCGGCACCGCGAGGTACGCGTCGAGGCCGAACCCGCGCCCGGTCCGGGCGGGGCGGTGGACGACACGCTCCGGCTGTACTTCCTGTGCGCGCACCCGTCCCTGACACCGGCCTCGGCCGTGGCGCTCACGCTGCGCGCGGTCGGCGGCCTGACCACGCGCCAGATCGCGCGGGCCTACCTCGTGCCGGAGGCGACCATGGCCCAGCGCATCAGCAGGGCCAAGCGGACCGTCTCGGGCGTCCGGTTCGACCGGACCGGCGACGTCGCCACAGTGCTGCGGGTGCTCTACCTGGTCTTCAACGAGGGCTACTCCGGAGACGTCGACCTCGCCGGTGAGGCGATCCGGCTCACCCGCCAACTGGCGGCCGGAACCGACCACGAGGAGGTCGCGGGGCTGCTCGCGCTCATGCTCTTGCACCACGCCCGGCGCCCGGCGCGGACCGGACCCGACGGCGGGCTGGTGCCCCTCGCCGAGCAGGACCGCGGCCTGTGGGACACCCGCATGATCGACGAGGGCGTCGGCGTGCTCCAGTCGGCCCTGGCCCGCGACCGCCTGGGCGAGTACCAGGCCCAGGCCGCGATCGCCGCCCTCCACGCCGACGCGCGCACGGCCGAGGAGACCGACTGGGCGCAGATCGTCGAGTGGTACGACGAACTGGTGCGCCTCACCGACAGCCCCGTGGCCCGACTCAACCGGGCCGTCGCGGTCGGTGAGGCCGACGGCCCGCGGGCGGGGCTGGCCGCCCTGGCGGAGGTGGACCCCTCCGTGCCCCGGCACAGCGCCGCCGCCGCGTACCTGCGTGAGCGCGACGGCGACCCGGCCACCGCGGCGCGGCTCTACGCCGAGGCCGCCCGGTCGGCGCCCAACCTGCCCGAACGCGACCACCTCACGCGGCAGGCCGCACGGCTCAACGCCCGGCTGCGCGGTTGAGTCTGCCTCCCGCTTCGGAAGGACGCCGAGGTCGCGGTTGTTGAAGCGGCCCACGGGTCACCGGTCCGCTCTCGCAGTGGGCTTCGGTTTGGCCGCACCCGTGGCCGGATGGGGCCATCCCCCTTCGCGGCGGTCCCGCGGTGGCCTACCGTGATGGCCCCCATGCCCCCTGGAGGCGCCGATGGACGGCAAAGGTGTGCTCGTACTGCTTGTGGGCCTCGTGGCGGGCATGTTCCTCGTGGCCTTCGTCGGAATGGGACTCCTGAGGCGGGTGATGGACGGAGACGACTCCGCGGCCACTCCCCTCGTCCTGTTCGTGGCGGGAACCGCCGTGGCGGTGATCGTCCTCAACGCCTGGCTGGACTCGCCCAAGGGCGGCGGTGGCGAGTCCGGGGGAGGGGGCGGCGGTGGAGGC
>NZ_LEKI01000240.1:0-5786 GCF_001029525.1 Nocardiopsis sp. RV163
GGGCCGAAGGCAAGACCGCGCCGCGCAAGGGCCCCTCCCCCAGGAGGAAGACCCGCTCCACACGGCGCGTCAAGAAGGCCGAGCCCGCCCAGACCACCACCGACGCGGAAACCGGCGAGGCCGACCTCGACGACCAGTCCCCCGCCATGGGCGACTCGGTCCACACCTATCTCAAGGCCATCGGCCGACGCCAGCTCCTCACCGCGGAGCAGGAGGTCGACCTGGCCAAGCGGGTCGAGGCCGGGCTCTACGCCGAGTACCGGCTCGGCCTGCACGGCGAGGTGGACGGCTCCGCCCCGCTGGCCGAGGTCGAGGTCGAAGAGCTGGAGTGGGTGGCCGAGGACGGCCGCAAGGCCAAGTCCCACATGCTGGAGGCCAACCTGCGCCTGGTGGTGTCGGTGGCCAAGAAGTACAGCGACCGGGGGATGTCGCTGCTCGACGTGGTGCAGGAGGGCAACCTCGGCCTGATCCGCGCCGTGGAGAAGTTCGACTACACCAAGGGCTTCAAGTTCTCCACCTACGCCATGTGGTGGATCCGCCAGGCCATCCAGCGCGGTTTCGCCGACTCCGCGCGCACCATCCGTCTGCCAGTGCACGTCCTGGAGCTGCTGAGCAAGGTCAGCCGCCTGGAGCGCGACATGCACCAGGCGCTGGGCCGCGAGCCCACGCCGGAGGAGCTGGGCCTGGAGTTGGACAAGACCCCGGCCCAGATCGAGGAGCTACTGCGGGTCACCCGCCAGCCCATCAGCCTGGACTCCACCATCGGCGAGGACGGCGAGACCCGCATCGGCGACCTGATCGAGGACGTGGACGCCTCGGAGGCCTCCGAGGTGGTGGACCGCCAGCTCATGGCCGACCAACTGCGCAACGCGCTGTCGGACCTGGAGCCGCGCGAGGCCACCATCATGTCCCTGCGCTTCGGCCTCATGGACGGCCGTCCGCGCACCCTGGACGAGATCGGCAAGCACCTCGGGCTGACCCGCGAGCGCATCCGCCAACTGGAGAAGCAGTCGCTGTCCAAGCTGCGCCACCCCAGCCGCGCCCAGCAGTTGCTGGACTTCGCCAGCTAGGGCCCGGCACGACGGGCGGCGCGGGGCCGCGTCCGAGACCCTCAGGGCGAACCCTGGTTCGTCCCCGGTATCGCGTCCGTCCCGGCACGCCGCGGACAGCGCGGTGCGACGATGGTGGCCATGAGCGATCACCCCCAGCGCCACAGCGACGAGATCTCCGCCGCGCTGCGCGCCAGCCGCGAGCTCGGCCCCGAGTACGACGAGGCCGTGGCGGCCTCCCTGGTCGAACGCATCGACGGCACCGTCGAGGCCCGCGTGCGCCACCACCTGGCCGCGCAGGCGCGCACTGAGACGGCCAAGACGGGCCTGCCCTCCAACACCGTGCGCTTCGTGCTCTCCCTGGTGTGCCTGGGCGTGAGCATTCCGGTCTCCGCGATCACCGCGGCCATGGGCAGCCCGGCGGCGCTGCCGCTGGTCTGGCTCGGGCTGGTCCTGTTCTACGTGGTCTCGGTCGTGGGCCTGCGCCGCTGACCGGGCACCGGACGTGATCTGGAACATATCGATTCCGCCACGGATCGTCTCCGTCGCTTACCCGTCCGTATGCACCTTGTGTCCGAAGCCCTACAGTCGTGCCCACCACGGACCAGGCCGGTCCCGCCAGGGGGAAGGACACGATGGCAGCCATCGAGCAGCGCAGGACGACGTGGAAACAGATCGGTCCGGGCATCGTCGTCGCGGCCACCGGCGTGGGCGCGGGCGACATGGTCGCCACGCTCATCGCGGGCAACCAGTTCGGCTACGCCCTGCTGTGGGCCACCATCGTCGGCTGCCTGGTCAAGATCTCCCTGGCCGAGGCCGCCGGGCGCTGGCACCTGGCCACGGGGACCACCATCTTCGCCGGCTGGAGCAGCCTGGGTAAGTGGACCACCGTCTACTTCGCGCCCTACATCGTGATCTGGGGCTTCGTCTACGGAGCCAGCGCCATGTCGGCCACGGCCCTGCCCCTGGCCGCGCTGGTGCCGGGCGTGCCGCTGGAGGTGTGGGCGATCCTGGCCGGGATCTCCGGGCTGGTGGTCGTCTGGTTCAACCGCTACGCGGTGTTCGAGAAGATCATGACGGTGCTCGTGGGCGTCATGTTCGTCACCGTGGTCGGCCTGGCCGTCTACGTCGTCCCCGACATCGGGCAGACGCTCCGAGGGCTGGTCCCGATGCTCCCCGAGGGCTCGGTGTTCTACACCATGGGTCTGGTCGGCGGCGTCGGCGGCACCATCACCATGGCGGCCTACGGCTACTGGGTCAATTCCAAGGGCTGGCGGGACTCCTCCTGGATGCGGATGATGCGGCTGGACAACCGCGTCGCCTACATCACCACCGGCGTCTTCGTCATAGCGATGCTCATCGTCGGCGCCGAACTGCTCCACGCCAGCGGCATCGCGCTGCAACAGGGCGACCAGGGCCTGATCCAGTTGGGCGACGTGCTGCGCGAGCGCTTCGGCGGGTTCGTCGCGACGGCCTTCCTCATCGGCTTCTTCGCCGCCGCCTACTCCTCCATCATCGGCGTGTGGAACGGCGTGAGCCTGCTGTTCGCCGACTTCGTCAACCACCTGCGGGGCAGGACCGACACCGACCCGGAGGAGAACCAGAAGAGCTGGGCCTTTCGCGGCTACGTGCTCTGGCTGACCTTCCCGCCGATGCTGCTCCTGCTGCTCGGCAAGCCCTTCCAACTGGTCATCGCCTACGGAGTGCTGGGCGCCTTCTTCATGCCGTTCCTGGCCTTCACCCTGATGTGGCTGCTCAACTCCTCGCGCGCCCCCCGCGAGTGGCGCAACGGCTGGGTCAGCAACGCGGGCCTGGCGCTGGCCGGGTCGCTGTTCGTGGTGCTGTGCTTCTACGAGCTCTACGGGATCGTCACCGGGGCCTGAACCGCCGGTAGGCGCGGCGGCGCGCGGGACGGTCTCAGCCCCGCAGCGCCGCGCGCAGGATCTCCACCGCCTCGTCGTGGTCCAGGCCCACCCGGGAGATCACCTCGGCGTAGGCCCGGGCGGCGGCCAGCGCCTCGGCGCGCTGGTCGTCGCGGCCCGCCGCGACGAACGTCCCCGAACGGCCGCGGGTCTCGACCACACCGGCCTGTTCCAGCTCCCGGTAGGCGCGGGCCACGGTGTTCACCGCCACCGAAAGCTGACCCGCCAGGGCGCGCACCGTGGGCAGCCGGTAGCCCACCGGGAGTTCACCGTTGGCCACCGCGATGGCCACGATCGACCTGATCTGCTCGTAGGGCGGGACCCTCGACGTCGGATCGACACGGATGAAATCCGCCATGTGCCACTGCGCTCCCCACCGTCGCCTGCTGCGGTGTCCGGCCGCGGACCGGGCCGGACCGGACACCAAGTTACCGTGCGTGTACCGACCCCAGGTCGCGGGGCGGAGCCGCCGGTGTCAGACCGCCTGGCGCGGCACCCGCTCGATCCCGTGCAGGCGGTGGGCCTCCCGGGCGGTGAGCAGGCGTTCGGCGACCCGGGTGGCCTCGCGCACCCGCGGGCGGGCCAGCCGCTTGCGCCGGTAGATCCGGTCCTCGTACCCCTTGGGCCCCACCAGGGCGCGTTCTTGGGCATAAGCCGCACGCATCGCCTCGGTCAGCGCCGCGTCCAGATCCACGCCCCGCCGGTTCAGCTCCTCCACCGGCGCGTTCCGGGTGCGGGCCGTCTCCAGCGCCTCCTGCGCCTGGGCCACCGCACTCAGGAGTTCGGGCAGGCGCTCCGCGCGCTCCTGGTCGGAGGCCAGGCTCTCCCGCGCCTGAGCCGTGCTCTGCTTGGCAAGTCCCATGTGTGTGCTCCAGACCACGCGTAACGTCGGACGGGGCCACTCTAGAGGTGACCAATATCATCTGGCGAGCCGGGCGGCGCGGCGGTGGTGGCCGCGCGGCCCGCGATCTGCCACCTTTACGGCGCACACCCCCGAAAGGACCATCGTGAGCAGGAACTACGCCGGACTCAGCCGCGAGCGCATCATCCTCGAGGCGCTCCACATCATCGCTGGCCGCGGGCTCGGCGGCCTGTCCATGCGCCGCCTCGGCGACGCGCTGGAGGTGGAGGCCATGGCCATCTACCACCACTTCCCCCTGGGCAAGGAACAGCTGTTCAACGCCATCGCCGCCTACGTCACCTCCCCCGCGGCCACCGGCACCGTCCCCCTCGACGACGGGGAGGCGCCGAAGGACGCGGAGGGGGCGAAGGAGCCCGAGGAGGACGAGCGGCCCTGGGACGTGCGCCTCACCGAGTGGGCCGAGGCCTACCGGGAGCGGCTGCTGGAGTTCTCCGGGGCGCTCTCCCTGCTGGTCCACCGCGCCCCGCGCACACCGAGCAGCGACGCCACCCGGGCCCTGATCCACGACGCCCTCGCCGAGGCGGGGCTGGAGGGCGAGGACCTGGAGCGCGCCGCCGACGCCCTGGACTCCTACTGCGTGGGCGCGGTCGTGCACCAGGTCCGCCACCAGGACGAGGAGGACGCGCCCGATGCCGCCGAGTCCCTGGCGCGCTTCCGGCACGGGCTGCGCGCCCTGCTGCGCGGGCTCACCTCCTAGCCGCACCCGGGCGTGGCGGGCCCCGCCGGGCGAAACAGGGACCTTCGTCGGGGAACCGAGCGCGTTCTCCCGGCGTCGTTACCAGGAGACAGCCCCCGACCCCGCTCCTCCTCACTGCGCGGGGCGGTACAGAAAGGTCATCCATGGTTCTCAAGCGTCTGCTCGCCGGTATCGGGTTCGGCGGGGCCTCGGTGGAAACCACCCTGCACTCCTCCGTGTCCGCCCCGGGCGGCGCCCTGCGGGGTACCGTCGTCATCGAGGGCGGTAACGTCGAGCAGCAGGTCGAGCGGCTCACCGTCGGCCTCCAGGCCCGGGTCGAGGTCGAGAGCGGCGACCACGAGAGCACCCGCGACCTGGAGTTCCACCGGGTCCAGATCGGCGGCGGCGTGACCCTGGCCCCCGGCCAGCGCTTCGAGGTTCCCTTCGAGCTGTTCGTGCCCTGGGAGACCCCCGTCACCGTCCACCGGGGCCGCCACCTGCACCGCATGAACGTCGGTGTGAACACGCGCCTGCACGTGGCGGGCGCGGTCGACCCCGGCGACCTGGACCCGGTGGCCGTGGAGCCGCTCCCCTCGCAGCTGGCCGTGCTGGACTCGCTGGCCTCCCTCGGCTTCTCCTTCAAGCAGGCCGACCTGGAGCAGGGCCGCATCGTGCGCACCCGCCAGCGGTTGCCCTTCTACCAGGAGATCGAGTTCTTCTCCCCCAGCCGCTACCGGGGCCTGAACGAGCTGGAGCTGTCCCTGGTCACCGACGAGCGCGGCATGGACGTGGTGCTGGAGCTGGACAAGAAGCCGGGGCTGCTCTTCTCGGAGGGCCGCGACACCTTCCACCGCTTCAGCGTCGACCACGACGGGGGCGCCGGACGCGACTGGTCGGGCCACCTGCACCAGTGGATCGACTCGCTGGCGGGCAAGCGCAGCATGTTCTGACCCCGGCGGGCCACGGGGACCAGCGTCCCCGGGGCCCGAGGCGCGGTCGGAGCGAGGCTCACCCGGTCCGCTGGCGGGTGCGCTCCGCGCGCAGCTCGCGGGCCTGGTCGGGGTCCAGCACGGGCGCCGCGTTGAGCAGTTGGCGGGTGTAGTCGCTGGCCGGATTCTCGTACACCGCGTCGCTGTCGCCCATCTCCACCACCTCACCCGCGCGCATCACCGCGACCCGGTCACTGACCTGACGCACCACAGCCAGATCATGGGCCA
>NZ_LEKI01000241.1:0-5597 GCF_001029525.1 Nocardiopsis sp. RV163
CTCCGTGCACAGGTCCGGGCGGGAGATGGCGTCCCGGGTCGGGACAAATTACCCTGGGAGGGCGGGCACGTCCGTGCCCGTCCGCGGCCCCGTCCGCAGTGCGTGTCGGGGGCGGGGGAGAACACAGCGGCGCTGTGACGCCCGTGTCCGCCGGTGCGCGAGGAATGCGGTACCGGTATCGGGCGTTGAGAACCGTTGAAGAGGACGGGACCCGCCGCGGCGGGCCGGTCCAGACGCGACCAAGGGGGTCGCCGGCCAGCCGCTACCCCTTTCCAGAGGAGCTTTCCAGCATGACGGTTCAGAGCGAGACCACCGAGGGCATCATCCTCACCGACGAGGCGTCCAGCAAGGTCAGGGCGCTCCTTGAGCAGGAGGGGCGGGACGACCTGCGTCTTCGCGTGGCCGTTCAGCCCGGTGGTTGCTCGGGGCTGCGTTACCAGCTCTACTTCGACGAGCGTGAGCTCGACGGCGACGTGGTCAGCGACTTCGGCGGTGTGGAGGTCGTCACCGACCGGATGAGCTCCCCCTACCTGATCGGTGCCACGATCGACTTCGTCGACACCATCGAGAAGCAGGGTTTCACCATCGACAACCCCAACGCCACCGGTTCCTGCGCCTGCGGTGACTCCTTCAACTAGGGGGCGCCGCCCCGCCGTGGGCTTCCGGGCCGTTGGGCCCGAGGTGCTGCGGTGGACGCGTCCCGGGGCGTGAGGCGTCCCGGGTACGGTCGTCGGGCGGGCCGGACCCCGGGGTTCGGGCCGGCCGGGGACGCGCTTCTTCGGGGGGAGGGCGGCTTGTGCCGCCCTCCCCCTTCGCCGTGCGCGGGTTTCCCGTGTGCGGGGCGGGGCGGTCGGGGGCGGTTGTCCGTCGGGCCGCGGGATCGCTGCACTAACCTGGGGCAGTCCGAAGCGGGCACGTCCCCCGCCATGCCCGCAGCCCCGTCCGGTCAGCAGACCGACACCTCCCGACCAAGGAGCCTTCGTCCCGTGCGTATCGCGGTTGCCGGATCCATCGCCACCGACCATCTGATGTCCTTCGAGGGCCGCTTCGCGGAACAGATCATCCCCGACCAGATCCAGCAGTTGTCGCTGTCCTTCCTGATCGACGAGCTGGACGTGCGGCGCGGCGGTGTCGCGGCCAACATCTGCTTCGGGATGGGCGGGTTCGGCCTCAACCCGGTGCTGGTGGGCGCGGCCGGGGCCGACTTCGAGGACTACCGCGCCTGGCTGGACCGCCACGGTGTGGACACCTCCGCGGTCTACATCTCCGAACTTCGCCACACCGCCCGGTTCATCTGCACCACGGACCGGGACCAGAACCAGATCGCGTCCTTCTACGCCGGGGCCATGGCCGAGGCGCGCAACATCGAGCTCCAGCCGATCGCGGACCGCCTGGGCGGACTGGACCTGGTGCTGGTCGGGGCGGACGACCCGGCCGCGATGGTGCGTCACAGCGAGGAGTGCCGCACCCGAGGCATCGCCTTCGCCGCCGACCCCTCCCAGCAGCTCGCGCGGATGGAGGGGCCCGAGGTGCGGGGCCTGATCGAGGGTGCGGCCTTCCTGTTCGCGAACGAGTACGAGAAGGCGCTGGCCGAGCAGAAGACGGGCTGGTCCGACGCCGACGTCCTGGAGCGGGTGGGCACCCGGATCACCACGCTGGGCGCCAAGGGCGCGCGTATCGACCGCGTGGGGGAGCCGAGCGTGCACGTGTCGGCCGCGGCGGTGGGGGAGCTGGTCGACCCCACGGGTATGGGGGACGCGTTCCGCGCGGGTTTCCTGGCGGCGCACTCGTGGGGGCTGTCGCTGGAGCGTGCCGCCCAGGTGGGCAACGCGACCGCGGTGCACTGCCTGGAGGCCGACGGGCCGCAGGAGTACACCCTGACGGGCGCCTCGCTCCTGGCGCGCCTGGAGGAGTCCTACGGCGCCGAGGCCTCGGCCGAGGTCGAGCCCTTCGTGTAGTCGACGGGTCGGGGTGGTGTCCGCGAGCCCGTAGAGTGGGTAGTCGCGACCCGCACGACCCGTGTCCGCCTGCCGGACCGGGCCGCGCCCCGCACGGCCGCCGCTCCCTGGGAGCCGGCGTCCCGCACGGGGAGCCCCGTGCCCGCCGGTGCGCTGAAACGCGTGCCGGTTACCCAGCCCAAGCCGTCCGCGCCGGGTCGCCGCGACGGTTGGGGAACCTGTCCCGCTGTGCGTGCTCCGGCGCGTCCGAGCGGGCTCGGGCGCGTTGAGCGCCTCCCAGATCTAGGCCAGCCTTACCTGGGATTCCCCGGATTCATCCGGAAAGGACATTGCATGCGCTACACCGGACCGAAGGTGCGGTTGTCCCGGCGCGCCGGCACCCCGCTGACCCGTAAGGCGGTCAGCTACTTCGAGAAGCGTCCCTACCCGCCCGGCGAGCACGGCCGCCGCGTCCGCCGCAACAGCAGCGACTACGCGGTCCGCCAGGCGGAGAAGCAGAAGGTGCGCTGGTACTACGACCTGACCGAGAAGCAGATGCTGCGCGTCTACGAGAGCGCGAAGAAGCGCACGGGGCGCACCGGTGAGGAGATGCTCGCCGAGCTGGAGCTGCGTCTGGCCACGGTCGTGCTGCGCGCCGGTCTGGCCGCCTCGATCTACGCCGCGCGTCAGTTCGTCAACCACGGTCACATCACCGTGGACGGCAAGAAGGTCGACATCCCGTCGTACCAGGTCAAGCCCGGTCAGATCATCAGTGTTCGGGAGAAGTCCCGCAGCATGGTGCCGTTCGTCGAGGCCGCCGAGGGCGTCCACGCCGACGACAAGATCGCCGGATTCCTCGCCGTGAGCCACAAGGACCTGCGCGTCGCGGTCGTCGACCGCCCCAAGCGCGAGCAGATCCCGGTGCCCTTCGACGAGCAGCTGGTCGTGGAGTTCTACGCCCGCTAGCCACCCGCCTCGGCGTGTGCGCGGTCGCCTCCTCCCCCGGGGAGCGGCCGATGCGGAGCAGGTCAGGCCGCGCGGACCCCGGTCCGCGCGGCCTCGCCGTGTCCGGGGTGGTGTGGAACGTGCCACTCCCAGGATTCGGCGGAGCGCGAATCGTTATCGCACCGGAACCGGAAACCCCGAGCCGCGTGATGCGAGGTTTCGGTCCTCCCCTTGACGCCCGGCCCAGCCGCGGTACCCGCCCCGTCCCCGGATACGGGACGGCCGCCGGGCGCGGGTCAGTACATGCGCCGGATGTGGAAGGCGCTGCCCAGCGCCAGGGGCCGCTCCGCGACGAACTCGTGCATCTTCATCCGGCACCAGGCGGGGATGTCCGCGCTGGCGGCGGGGTCGTCCGCGGTGACCGCGATGACCGCGCCTATGGGCACCTCGTGCAGCCTGGCGGCGAGCATGATGATCGGGATCGGGCACTTGCGGCCCACCGCCTCCACGGTGACCAGGGGAGGCCGGGGCGGGTACTCGGGCACGGAAAACCCCCGTGTGTCGTCGTCAGGTGATGACCATCCTGACCTGGTCCCGTCCCTAAGGCGAACCCGGTTAAGGGCGTCGTAAATCCAGCGATACGCTCACCTTGTTCTCTCCTCGTGAAACGTCCAAGCCGCCCCCGAGAGGCGGAAGGGGCGCGATCGGGAAGAGGGCCCGGGGGAACGCCGGGCCGCGCTCCGTAGCCAGCCGGGAGGGTATCCTCGCGCGGGCGAACGGGCCCGGCTCCACGTACCGCCGCCAGCTCCTCCCAGGGGGGTCGGCAACACGCTGACCAGGCAAGCCCCTGAACTGGCCGCTGGGCGGTTCGCGATAATGTTTCCCCCTGAAAAGCTTTTGATACTTAGGCCGCCCGTGGAGGTTCCACGGGCTACACCGCTGGGAAGGCAATCCGTGAGTCCGACCCGCCAAGAGAATCGGCGCCGCAACCTGCGCCGATGGGCACCACGCGGCGCCGCGCTCGCCGTGCTGGGGCTGGCCGCGACCGGCTGCGCGTCGAACGATCTCACTCGTTTGGGCATGCCGGAGCCGATCACCAACCAGGCCGAGCGTGTTCTCTCGCTCTGGCAGGGCTCCTGGGTGGCGGCTTTCGCGGTCGGCATTCTCGTGTGGGGGCTGATCGTCTGGTCGGTCATCTTCCACCGCAAGCGCTCTGAGCAGTTGCCGCCGCAGGTGCGGTACAACATGCCCATCGAAGCGCTCTACACCGTGCTGCCGATCGTCATCATCTCGGTGCTGTTCTTCTTCACCGCCCGGGACCAGGCGATCCTGCTCGACACCGACGAGCCGGCGGACGTCAACATCGAGGTCGTGGCCTTCCAATGGGCCTGGCAGTTCAACTACCTCGACGACAAGAAGGAGAACGGCGGCGAGGTGCTCTTCGCCGAGACGGGTATCCCCAACCCGGACGGCACCGCCGACCCCTCCACCCAGACGACCCTGGTGCTGCCCGAGGGCGCGACCGTCCACTTCGACCTGCACTCGCCCGACGTCATCCACTCGTTCTGGATCCCCGAGTTCGGTTTCAAGATGGACGTCATCCCCGGTCGGGACAACGCCTTCCAGGCCGACATCAACGAGGGCACCGAGGGCGAGTACGTGGGCCGCTGCGCCGAGCTGTGCGGTGTGGACCACGCCCGCATGCTCTTCAACGTCCAGGTCCTGCCCCAGGACGAGTACGACGCCTGGGCGGCCGAGCAGCAGCAGGCCGCCGAGGAGGCCGAGCTCGAGGCCGCCGACACAGGCGACCAGCCTGCCTCCGGTGAGGGCTCCGGTGCCGAGGGCGCGGGCGCCGAGGGCGCCGGCACCGACGAGGAGGGCACCGGCAGCGGCGGCTCCGAGGCCGACGAGCAGGGCACCGGTTCCGGCGCGTCCGACGCCGAGGAGAATGAGCAGCCATGAGCACCACCACGTCAAGCCCCAATCTCGCGGGCGGTCAGGCACCGTCGCGCAAGGGGTCGATGATCGTCAAATGGATGACGTCCACCGACCACAAGGTCATCGGGTACATGTACCTGATCACCTCCTTCGTGTTCTTCCTCTTCGGTGGTCTGCTCGCGGTGCTCATGCGCGTCGAGCTGTTCTTTCCGGGCATGCAGGCCATGTCCAACGAGCAGTTCAACCAGCTGTTCACCATGCACGGCACGATCATGCTGCTGATGTTCGCGACCCCGCTGTTCGTCGGGTTCTCGAACGTGATCATGCCGTTGCAGATCGGTTCGCCCGACGTGGCGTTCCCGAGGATGAACCTGTTCAGCTACTACCTGTTCCTGTTCGGCAGCCTCATCGCCATCAGCGGGTTCCTGACCCCGGGCGGCGCGGCCAGCTTCGGCTGGTTCGCCTACACACCCCTGTCGGACGCGGTGCGCTCGCCGGGTCTGGGCGGTGACCTGTGGATCCTGGGCCTGGTGGTGTCGGGTCTGGGCACCATCCTGGGCGCGGTCAACTTCATCACCACCGGCCTGTGCATGCGCGCGCCCGGTATGACGATGTTCCGCATGCCGATCTTCACCTGGAACACCCTGCTCACCAGCGTGCTGGTGCTCATCGCGTTCCCCGTGCTGACCGCGGCCCTGATCGCGCTGGGCGCGGACCGCATGGTCGGCACCCAGGTGTTCAACGCCGAGCACGGCGGCGCCATCCTGTGGCAGCACC
>NZ_LEKI01000241.1:5776-8932 GCF_001029525.1 Nocardiopsis sp. RV163
GGTGCTGCCACAGGATGGCGCCGCCGTGCTCGGCGTTGAACACCTGGGTGCCGACCATGCGGTCCGCGCCCAGCGCGATCAGGGCCGCGGTCAGCACGGGGAACGCGATGAGCACCAGCACGCTGGTCAGGATGATGTTCCAGGTGAAGATCGGCATGCGGAACATCGTCATACCGGGCGCGCGCATGCACAGGGCGGTCGTGATGAAGTTGACCGCGCCCAGGATGGTGCCCAGACCCGACACCACCAGGCCCAGGATCCACAGATCGCCCCCCACCCCCGGTGAGTGGACCGCTGAGGACAGGGGTGTGTAGGCGAACCATCCGAAGCTGGCCGCGCCGCCCGGGGTCAGGAACCCGGCCGAGACGATGAGCCCGCCGAACAGGAACAGGTAGTAGCCGAACAGGTTCAGTCTCGGGAACGCCACGTCGGGCGCGCCGATCTGCAACGGCATGATCACGTTGCCGAAACCCACGAAAAGCGGGGTCGCGAAGAGCAGCAGCATGATCGTGCCGTGCATGGTGAACAGTTGGTTGTACTCTTCGTTGGACATGATCTGCATGCCCGGAAAGAACAGTTCCGCGCGGATCAGCACCGCGAGGATTCCGCCGAAGACGAAGAAGACGAAGGCGGTGATGATGTACATGTACCCGATGACCTTGTGGTCGGTCGAGGTCAGCCAGCTCACGATGATCGACCCCTTGCGGGTCTTCGCGGAGGACTCCTCTGCCGCGGTCTTGGCTGGTGCCACTGCTCGTGCCTCCGTGCGGAAGATGGGTGCGTGCGAATCGGAAAAACGAGGCTTTTCCTTCTTGAGGGCGATTCGGGAAGGGAATTTCCCGGGCCTCGGAAACGCAACCTAGCCCATCGGGTCCGCCGGGGCCGGTGATCGCCACCAGTGTTTTCTCGAACAGACGGAGAATGTCCTGTTTGCTGGCGAAAGGAGCCGCGGGGGCCGCCTCTGGCCAGCGCCCTTCCGGCTGCCGACCGCTGCCCCCCGGACGCTGCTCCGGACGCCGTCCCGGGCGCGGCGGGCGCCCTTTACCGCTTCGCGGGCGCGGGGCCTACGACAGCCGCGCGTCGGTGTACACGTCGCCCGACTCCATGCCCTGGTAGCCGAAGATGTCGGTGACCGTCACGAAGTGGTAGCCCCGCCGGTGCAGTCCCGCCAGCACGTCCGGGATCGCCTCCACGGAGGTCTCGTGGATGTCGTGGAAGAGCACCACGCTCCCCGGCACGGTGTCGTCAAGCGCAGCCGCGCTGACGTCCTCGGTGTCGCGGCTCTTCCAGTCCAGCGTGTCCACGTCCCACAGGACCAGGGGCTGTTCCACCGTCTTGCGCACCGTCCCGTTCAGCGACCCGTAGGGCGGCCGGATGGTCGGCGGCTCCACCCCGGTCACCTCGCGCACGGCCGCGTTGGTGCGTTCGATGTCCTTGCGGATCTCGTCGGCCGACATCTGGGCCAGGTCGTCGTGCTTCCAGGTGTGGTTGCCCAGCTCGTGGCCCTCCTCGGCCATGCGCTCCACCGGTGCGGGGAACGCGTCCACGAGCGAGCCCAGCACGTAGAACGTGGCGCGGGCGTCGTACTCGGCCAGGCTGTCCAGCAGTCGGTCGGTGTGCTCGCCCGGCCCGTCGTCGAAGGTCAGCGCCACGCACTTGAGGCGCTCGCAGTCCAGGGTGTGCCCCTGGGCGCTCAGGCCCCCCTCGTCCTGTGAGAGGCCGTCGCCCGGGCCGTCCACGCCCAGGGCCGCCTCCCGGGCCAGGTAGCCCAGTTCGGACAACAGCCCCTCGACGTCGGCGGCCTCCACCGGGACCAGCACCTCACCGACCCGGCCAGCGCCGGGCACCGCGTCGGGGTCCATACGCACGGCCAGGCCGCCCGCCGTGCTGAAGGCCAGGTCGCCCAGCGGCGAGCCCGCCCAGCGCTCGGCGGCCTCCCGGGCCTGGTCGGGCTCGGACAGGTCGACCGGCTCCAGGCCCCCGTCAGCCACCCCGCCGCCCGGTTCCCCGGCCGCCTCACCGTCGGTCGTTCCGCCCCGCCCGTCGGCGGACGCGCCGCCCGCCTGCGCCGACCGCTCCCCCGAGACGACCTCGCCGACCAGCCCGGGCAGTTGGCGCTCGGGCAGGTTGTACTCCTCCTCCAGGACCTCTGCCAGGGCCAGGTGGGCCCGCTCGATCGCCTCCTCGTCCCGGAACAGCGAGGTCCAGGGCAGTACCTCCCCGCTGTCGGCGTCGTACCACAGGGTGTCGGCCTCGAAGGTCTCGTCCCCGCCCGCGGAGGCGGTCGCGGTCAGCCGTGCGCCCACCACCTCCGAAGAGGCGGCGAGGATGGCCGTGTCCTGGTGCAGCTCGGGGGAGCCGCCCTCCGGCAGGTCCTCCAGGAAGGCGGTCTGGCGCGCGGCCATGGCGGTGCGCGCCTCGACCGTCAGCGGGTGGCCGCCGCCCAGCCGCGGGTAGCGGTAGCTCACCGCGCTGTCGTCTGTGGTCACCGACACGGTGCTCGCCTCCATCCCCGCGAGGTCGTCGGGCGAGGAGCGGACCGGCTCGGCGTAGGGCAGCTCCTGTTCCACGGCGTGGCAGCCGGGGACCAGGAGCAGACCCACGGCCGCGCTGACGGAGAGTTTGCGTCGTAGTGAGGTGACAGCCACGAGGGGGACCATATCCGAGCCGCTCACCTCAGCGTGAATCGCCTCGCAGGCGTGCGCGTACTCAGCGTGTCCGGTGTGCGGTCACGCTCCGTTCGCCCGACCCGCCTCAGGCGGACCGCATGCCGCCTCCGGGGGCCCGTGGGGAGGGTCGCGCCGCCGTGTCCCCGGTGGCCCCGGGGTCCGTCTCCGGGCCCCGGGGCCGAGGCTTTGCGGCCACCTGAGCGCACTGTCCGAAACCCGGTGCGGGCGCGGGTGCGCCCGTCCCCGGCGGGTCCGCGTTCCGGCCATACTGATTCCGAAGGGGCGTACACGGTGTTCCCCCACGAATCCGGATGCCGGTGTCACGCCCTCCCCCGTCGGAGCGCCCGCTCCGGCCACCCCTGAAAGGCGCCCATGAGTTACGGTCCCGGAACCGGCGGCTACTTCCCCCCGACCGGGGGAAGCGGTGGCCACCAGCCCCCTCCCGGAGGAGGCGGAGGCTATCCGCCGCCCGGCGGCGGCCTCCCCC
>NZ_LEKI01000242.1:0-5591 GCF_001029525.1 Nocardiopsis sp. RV163
CCCCGCCTCCTCCAACCCGGCCCGGCGCCCCAGGCGCCGGGCCGGGCCCCCGCGCCGTCCCCTCCCGCAGTGTTCCCGCGCGGGGCGAGGGCCCCGAGACCGAGGGGTGGTGAACCGCCCCCGGGGGGCGCTGCTGGCTTCGCGGTAAAGACCACCGGGCCGCGCCACCGGGCCCGCGCGGTCGTCCCATCTCCCCACCTCCTGAACCCGGTCGGGACAGTGGGGATGTAGCGTCGCACGCCGTGCCCTCAGAACTCTCCGCCGCGTCCTTCCTGGCCCCCAGCGGCCACGGCCTGCTCGCCCCCACCGACGTGGCGGCGTTCGTCGCCGCCGCGGTGGTCGCCGTCTTCGTCGGGGCCGCGGTGCAGAGCACCGTCGGCCTCGGCCTCGGGCTGGTCGCCGCGCCCGTCCTGTCCTTCCTGGACCCCGCCCTCGTGCCGGGGGCGCTCCTGGTCGCCGTGATCGCCCTGCCCGGGCTCACGCTCCTCCAGGAGTGGCGGCACGTGGACTGGCGCGGCCTCGCCTGGGGGCTGCCCGCGCGCCTACCCGGAACCGCTCTGGGCGTGTGGGTGGTGGCCGCCCTGGAGCCCCGCGCGCTGGCGGGCGCGGTCGGGGCGATGGTGCTGGTGGCCGTCGCCCTCTCGCTCTGGTCCCTGCGGGTGCGCATCACCCCCGTCTCGCTCGTGGCGGCCGGGGCCCTGTCCGGCCTCACCGGCACCGCCACCACGATCGGCGGCCCGCCCATGGCGCTGCTCTACCAGTACGAGGAGCCCGCCCGGGTCCGCGCCACGCTGGCCGCGTTCTTCCTCCTGGGCGGCGCGGTCTCGCTGGCGGCCCTGGCCCTGGGCGGCCAGATGGACGCCCGGACCGCCGCGGTCGGCGCCTGCGCGGTCCCCTTCGTGGTCGCGGGCTTCTTCGCCGGGACCGCGCTGCGCCGCCGCGTCGACGCCGGGCGGCTGCGCGCGGCCCTGCTGGCGGTCGTGGCGGCCTCCGCGCTGGGGCTGCTCGCCCGGGCCTTCCTGGGATGACGCGCGGCCACCGTGCCGGGGACCGAGTAATGTACGCGAAAACCCGGTAACCGGACGGCATAGGCGTTCCATGGGCCGCTCCCGCGCGGGGTTGGGTAGGACCCGTGGACGTACGCCCATAAACTCGGGTATGCATACCTGCCGGTAGCCAAGCCCGGCCCACGTCAGGGGCGCGGAACGGCAAACTCAACGGACACGCGGGACGAGGGGACTGACGAGACAGTGGCACTGTTCGAGTCGATACACAATCCGGAAGCGCTCAAGAGGCTTCCGGCCGACCAGCTCCCTGCGCTGGCACAGGAGATCCGGGACTTCCTGGTCGACTCCTGCTCCCAGACCGGCGGGCACCTGGGCCCCAGCCTCGGCGTCGTCGAGCTGACCATCGCGCTGCACCGGGTCTTCGACTCCCCGAACGACCCCATCATCTTCGACACCGGGCACCAGGCCTACGCGCACAAGGTGCTCACCGGCCGCCACGACTTCACCAACCTCAAGTCCGAGGGCGGCCTGTCCGGATACCCCTCCCGCGCCGAGTCCGAGCACGACTTCGTCGAGAACTCCCACGCCTCCACCGCGCTGTCCTACGCCGACGGCATGGCCAAGGCCAACGAGGTGCGTGGCCGCAAGGACCGCACCGTGGTCGCCGTCATCGGCGACGGCGCCCTCACCGGCGGCATGGCCTGGGAGGCGCTCAACAACATCGCCGAGCGCCGGGACCGGCGCCTGGTCATCGTGGTCAACGACAACGGCCGCTCCTACTCGCCCACCATGGGCGGTCTGGCCGACCACCTCGCCTCCCTGCGCATGGCCCCCGGCTACGAGCAGGCACTGGACCTGGCCAAGACCACCCTCAACCGCACGCCCGTGGTCGGCCAGCCCATCTACGAGGCGCTGCACGGCATCAAGAAGGGCCTCAAGGACGCCATCCAGCCGCAGATGATGTTCGAGGACCTGGGCCTTAAGTACCTCGGTCCCATCGACGGCCACGACGAGCAGGCCCTGGAGAAGGCGCTGCGCCGCGCCCGCGACTTCGGCGGCCCGGCGATCGTCCACTGCATCACCCAGAAGGGCAAGGGCTACGCCCCGGCCGAGAACCACGACGAGGACCAGTTCCACGCCCCCGGCCCCTTCGACGTGGCCACCGGCCAGGCCAAGCCCGGCCCCAAGGCCGTCAAGTGGACCTCGGTCTTCGCCGACACCATGGTGGAGATCGGCGCCGAGCGCCCCGACGTGGTGGCCATCACCGCCGCCATGCTCCACCCCACCGGCCTCAACAAGTTCGCCGAGGCCTACCCCGAGCGCACCTTCGACGTGGGCATCGCCGAGCAGCACGCCGCCACCGCGGCCACCGGCATGGCCATGAACGGCCTGCACCCGGTCGTGGCCGTCTACGCCACCTTCCTCAACCGCTGTTTCGACCAGGTGCTCATGGACGCCGCCCTGCACCGCCAGGGAGTCACCTTCTGCCTGGACCGCGCCGGGATCACCGGCAACGACGGCGCCAGCCACAACGGCATGTGGGACATGTCCATCCTCCAGGTGGTCCCGGGCCTGCGCCTGGCCGCGCCCCGCGACGCCGAGCGCCTGCGCGCCCTGGTGCGCGAGGCCGTCGCGGTCGAGGACGCGCCCACCGTCGTGCGCTACCCCAAGGGCGCGGTCGCCGAGCAGTTGGACGCCGTGGGCAGGGTCGGCTCCATGGACCTGCTCCGCCGAGCCGCCGACGGCGGCAACTCCAAGGACCTGCTCATCGTGGGCGTCGGCACCATGGCCCAGGTCGCCTGCGAGGTCGCCGACCGTATGGCCGCCCAGGGGCTGGGCGTCACCGTCGTCGACCCCCTGTGGGTCAAGCCGCTGGACGAGGCACTGGTCGCCGAGGCCGCCGAGCACAGCGTCGTAGCGGTCATCGAGGACAACGGCCGCACCGGCGCGGTCGGCGACGCCGTGGCCCGCCTGCTGCGCGACCACGACGTGGACGTGCCGGTGCGCACGTTCGGCATCGCGCAGGAGTTCCTGGACCACGCCAAGCGCGACGACATCCTGCGCGAGCAGGGCCTGACCCCCCAGGAGCTGTCCCGCAGCCTCACCGAGACGGTCTCCCGGCACACCGACGGCGCCAAGTCCGCCGGCGAACTGGCCGACGAGACCGCCTGAGCGCACGCGTCCCAGGCAGCCCGGGGGACGCCCCCGGGCTGCCAGAATGGGCACATGAGCTCCTCCGAACCTGAGCAGCACAGCACCGCCGCACCGCTCCGGGTGGCCGTGATCGGCTCCGGCCCGGCGGGCGTCTACGCCGCCGACGCCCTGACGCGGCAGCGGCGCGTGCCCGTGCGCGTCGACGTCATGGACCGCCTGCCCACGCCCTACGGGCTGGTGCGCTACGGGGTGGCCCCCGACCACACCAAGATCAAGGGTGTGGCCCGGGCGCTGCGCCGGGTTCTGGAGCACCCCGACGTGCGCTTCGTCGGAGGGGTCGAATTCGGCGCCGACCTCACCCGCGCCGACCTGGCCCGCACCCACCACGCCGTCGTCTACGCCACCGGCGCCAGCGTCGACCGCCGCATGGACGTGCCGGGGGAGGACCTGCCCGGCAGCGTCGCCGCCACCGACTTCGTCAACTGGTACTGCGGGCACCCGGACACCGCCCTGGAGCGGTTCGTGCTCGACGCCGAGGAGGTCGTCGTGGTCGGGGCGGGCAACGTCGCCCTGGACGTGGTGCGCATCCTCGCCAAGACCGCCGACGAGCTCCGTCACACCGACATCCCCCAGCCGGTCCTGGACGTGCTCGCCGCCAGTCGTGTGCGCACCGTCCACCTGCTGTCGCGGCGCGGCCCCCTCCAGGCCAAGTTCACCGCGCCCGAGCTGCGCGACCTGCTCGCGCTGCCCGGTGCCGACGTCGTCGTGCGCCCCGAACAGGTCGACATCGACCCCACCGCCGTGGGCACCGGCGCCCCTGAACTGCGCGACGTCGCCCGGGCCGCCCGAACCAACCTGCGGCTCCTGTCCGAGCACGCCTCCCGAGGGCCCCGCGGGCGCGGGCGCACCGTGCGGCTGCACTTCTGGACCCGACCCGTGGAGGTCCTGGGCCGGGAGGAGGGGCGCGTGAGCGGCGTGCGGGTGGAGGAGACCCGCCTGGACGCGGACGGACGTCTGGCCGGAACCGGCCGGACCACGGACCTGCCCGCCGGGATGGTGCTGCGCTCGGTGGGGTACGCGGGCGTCGCGCTGCCCGGGGTGCCCTTCGACGCCCGGGGGCGCACCGTGCCCCAGCGGGGCGGGCGCGTCCTGGACGCCGACGGCGGCGCGGTCCCCGGCGACTACGTGGCCGGTTGGATCAAACGGGGCGCCACCGGGGTGATCGGCACCAACAAGTCCGACGCCGCCGCGACCGTGCGCGCCCTGCTGGAGGACGCCGGGGCGCTGCGAGAGGCGGCCCCGGAGCTGGTTCCGCTGGAGACCGTGCTGGACGAGCGCGGGGTGGCCCACAGCGACTACGAGGACTGGCTGCGCATCGACACCGCCGAGGCCGACCAAGCCGTGGAGCTGGACCGGGGCGAGCGGGTCAAGCTCCACGGCTGGGAGGCCTACCGCAGGGTCGTCGGCGGCTGATCCGCCCCGCCCTCCCCGCGCCGCGGGCTCAGGCGACCCGGTCGGTGTCGGCGCCGTAGGTGTTGCAGCCCTCCACGGTCTCCTGCGACCAGCCCCGCTCCAGCCAGAGGGCCCGGTTGCCGGCGGTGCCGTGCGTGTCGAGGTCGCCGCCGCCGTTGAAGTGCTCGTTGGCCGTGCGCAGGGCCCCCTCGTCGGCGCCGGTGATCCCGCGCAGGCCCGCCCCGGCCATGCACTCGGCCTGGAGTTCGGTGCGGCGCAGCGCCTCCAGTTCGGCCTGCTCGTTCTCGGCCTTCCAGGTCATGCCGTGCGCGACGTCCAGTATGCCGGTGGCGTACTGCACGTGGTGGCCGTACTCGTGGCCCATCAGGGCGAGCCAGACCTCCTCGCGCTCGCTCGGGGGGAGCAAAGCGCCCAGTTGGCGCACGTTGGGCAGTACGACGGTGATGCGGCTCAGGTCGCTCTCGTAGTAGGCGAGCGTGTATCCGTCCTCCGGGCTGGCGTCGGGGGGGTCGGGGGAGGTCCGGGTGACGGCGAACTCGGGCAGCTCCACGGACAGGCCCAGGTCCTCGAACACCGGCGCCCACAGCGTGTTCAGGCAGTCCCCGGAGACGGCCGCGAACTCCTCCCAGGACTCGTCGGAGTCGATGTCCAGTTCGGGGACGTCGCACTCGACCGGTTCGGGCATGGCGACGTCGTAGAGGGGGTGGTCGACGACGTCGACCTCCACCTGGTTGGGCCGCGCCCCGAGGCGGTCGTCGTAGTGGGCGGACAGGTCGACGCCGGTGGGCCGGGGCTCCTCCTGGGGCGACGACATCCTGCGCGAGCAGGGCCTGACCCCGTGGAGAACCCATCCGGCGGTGAGCGGCCCGGAGGCGGGACCCCCCGACCCGAGAGGTCCGGTACCGGAGGCGCCGGGGAGGACGCCGGACGCGGAGCGGACGGACGGGAACCCGACGG
>NZ_LEKI01000243.1:0-5549 GCF_001029525.1 Nocardiopsis sp. RV163
CTGTAGCGGAGGCCGCTCTCCCGTGGGCATAATGCGTCCATGACATCCCCCGCACCGCGCCCCGTCCCCTTCCCCGGCTTCGACGTCGTCCTGCGCGGCTTCGACCGCCGCCAGGTGGACGACCTGGTCCGCCGCGCCTCCTCCACGCTGACCGCCCTCACCGGCGGCCCCGTCCTCACCGACGAGGACGGGCGGGCCCTCGACCGGCCCTCCGCGCCGGCGCCCGACCCCATCACCTCCGCGGAACTGGCCGAAGCCCCGGTGGACCTGGTCCTGCGCGGGTACGACCGTTCCCAGGTGAAGGACCTCCTGTCCCGCCTCGTGGAGCTGCTGGCCGAGGCCGAATCACACACGACCCGGGGATAAACAGCCCTGCGAACCTCGTCAACTGCACAATGGGGACCATGCCTCTGACACCGGCGGACATCCGCGAAAAGAAGTTCCACACGGTGCGTCTGCGCCCGGGGTACAACGAGGAGGACGTCGACGCGCTCCTCGACCGGATCGAGGCGACACTCGTCGCCCTTGAGGGCGGCCCGAGCACGGGCGCGCTCATCACGGCCGACGAGGTGCGCAACTCGCGGTTCCGCACCACGAGGTTCAGCCCGGGCTACCGGGAGGACGAGGTCGACGACTTCCTCGACGTCGTGGTCGCCGACCTGGCCGGGCGCGGCCTCGGCCGCGCACGGGACCAGTCGCCGCCACCCCGCCCCGGTGCGTCGGGCGCCTCCGCGCGGCCCCGGCACCAGCGGCCCGGCCCGGACGAGCAGCACGTCCCGGACGCGCCGCGGGGGCAGGAGGCCCCGTTCCGGCCGCCGCGGCGTTCCGGGATGACCCCGAAAGACGTCCGGGAGAAGCAGTTCGCCACCACCCGGCTGACCACGGGCTACAACGAGCAGGAGGTCGACGACTTCCTGGACCGGGCCGAGTTCACGCTGGACGTCCTCCAGCAGGGGCGGCCGGACCGGGCCACGCTCACCGCCGCCGAGGTGGAGCGGATCCAGTTCAGCACCACGCGCGCGCGGCCCGGGTACGACCCGGCGCAGGTGGACCACTTCCTGGACGTGCTCGCCGAGGAGCTGCGCCGGTACGAGCAGCCGCACTGACGGTGACTCCGGGTGAGGGCCCCGGGTGGGACGGCGGACCGCGGGCCGCGTGCGGAACGGGCCGGGGCGACGGCCCCGGACGCGTGCGCGCCCGTCGGGCCGGGTGAGTAGGCCACTGGCCGCGGACACGCCGTAGCGCACACTCCCCATCTTCAGGACAGCGGAAAGTAATATTCGGACACAGGAAGTAGTCGTCCTCCCGCTGTCCCGCAGACCGCGCCCCGAGGGGAGGCAGGATGTCCCACGCGATGCCGCCGGAGGGGCGCGCCACCGCATGTGCGGTGCACGGCGCGCCCGGCTGCCGCTCCGCCGCCGACGCCGGTCCGAGAACCCGTTCCAGGGAAGGGCTGCGGGTGCTCGGCGACGACGAGGAGGTCGTCCCGGCATCCGCCCACCCGTGGGAGGTCCCGCTCCTGGCCGCGTGCGTGGGCGCCACCCTGCTGGCGGCGGCGGGACTGGCCCACGTGGTGTGGTCGCTGTCGGGTTCGTGGCTGTGGGCTGCCGCCGCCCTGGCGGTGGTGCCCGCCGCGCACTGGCAGGCGCGGGGGCTGATGTACGCCCGGCGCAGGGCGGAGTCGGTGAAGATCTCGCCCACCCAGTTCCCCGAGGCCCACCGGATGGTCGTGGCGCTGGCCGCCGAGACGGGGCTGCCCCGGACGCCGGAGGCCTACGTGCGGGTGGGGCAGCGCCGCTGGGGTACCGACGCCGCCGGGCACGGACTGCGCCGGTACCTGGTGCTGTCGGACGACCTGTTCGACCAGTGCGGCCGGGTCCGCGACCCCGAGGCGCTGGCCTTCCTGGTGGCGCACCAGTTGGGGCACGTGGCTGCCGGGCACACCGGTTTCTGGCGGCGGGCGGCGGCACTGGGCGGTGAACTGGTCCCGGGGCTGGGCGCCGCGCTGTCGCGGGCCATGGAGTACACGGCCGACAACCACGCCTACGCGCACGTACCCGAAGGCGCCCACTCGGTGCGGGTCCTCGCCGGGGGCGGCAACCTGTACACCCGGGTCAACATGGGTGAGATGGCGGACCGCGCGCGCACCGACCGGGGCTGCTCGCTGCTGCTCTACCACCTGCTGACCCGACGGCCGGGCAACACCCGCCGCATGGCCGCCCTGCGCGACCGCACCCGGCGCGGCCGGATCTTCCTCTAGACCACCCCTTCGGGCACTGATCCCGCCCGCCCGGCGGGGCCCGCTCGACGGCGCCGGGCGGGCTCCGGATCACTTCCAGTGGCGGCGCATGGTCCAGCGGTCGGAGGAGAGGTCGCGGGAGATGTCGACGATGCTCGGCTCCCCCGTGTCGGATTCGGCCGAGACGCGGAGCAGGTGGATCTGCGTGGCCGGGACGCCGGGCGTGCCCGGGCGGGCGGGCCAGTCACCGATGACCCTGCGCACCCGGTAGGCGCGGCCGCGCCAGGTGAACCGGGCGGGGGTCCCGCCCTCGGTGGAACGGACGTCGATCTGCTCGTTCAGAGGACTCACCCGGCCAGTTTATCGAACATCAGTTCGAACAAGTCAAGCGGCGGCGGCCCGTGCCGGGGACCGGCGGGTCAACCCTCCCAGGACCGGTCGTACTCCGGGTGGGTCCGGTACACGCCGGCGAGGTACTTGACCGCCAGCCGCCAGGCCAGCAGCTCCGACCAGGGGTCGCCGCCGTCGCCGTGCCGGGCTTCGGGGAGGGGGCCCGCGGCTCCGGCGGCCACGAGGGGTTCGAGGCCGCGCATGCCCGCCCGGTGGGCCTCGACGTACCCGCGGACGATCTTGCGCTTGGCCGCGACCTCCGCCAGCGCCCGGTCACGGCCGCGGGTTCCCGCGGGCAGGGCCTCCGACGCGCGCTCGTCCTCGTCCAGGCGCGCGTTGAGGAACTCGACGATGGTCAAGGGACGACTCCCATCCTGTCCGCCACTGCCGCGGGGCCCGGTGTCGGACCCGTACCCGCGCCGGGCCGCTCCGGCGACGGCCCGGCGCGGAGCGGGGCGCTTCCGTCCGGTTCCGGCCACGGGCCCCCGCCCCGGCCGTTCGCCCCCCGCGTCCCCGCACACGTCTGCGGGCACACGCGACGCCTCCGCACCGCCTCCCCGCGGCTCACGTGGGGTCGCAGCCCTCGAACTGGGGCACGCTCGTCACGACTTGGAGGCCGGTCTCACCGAACCAGGTCTCCAGGTACTCCGCGGCGGTGCCGTCCTGGTACATCTCGCTGATGGCCTTGTTGACGGCCTCGCAGGCGCGGACGTCGCCGTGGGGCAGGCCGACACCGTACTTCTCGTCCGTGAAGGGGTTGTTGACGAACCGGAAGGCGTCGGGCTCCTCGGCCAGGAACCCGGCCAGGATCAGGTTGTCGGTGGAGACGGCGTCCACCTCCCCCTCTCGCAGGGCGTCGATGCAGGCGCTGTAGCTGGGCGCCTCCCTCTGCTCGATGCCGATGCCCAGACCCTCGCTGATGCGGACGGCGGAGTAGGAGCCCGCCCCCTGGCATACGCTGCGGCCCTCCAGGTCGCGCACCCCCCGGATGCCGGTGTCCTCGGCGCGCACCAGCACGTCCTGCTTGGCGACGTAGTAGGGGCCGCCGAAGGTGACCTGGGTCTTGCGGGCGGGGGTGATGGAGTAGGTGGCCACGACCATGTCCACCTCGCCGCTGATCAACTGCTCCTCGCGGTCGGCGGAGGTGACCCCGGTCACCTCCACGTCCTCGGCGGCGAAGCCGAGCTTGGCGGCGATGTAGAACGCCACGTCCACGTCGAAGCCCGTGATGCCGCCGCCCTCCTCCAGCCCCAGGCCGGGCTGGTCGGTCTTGACTCCGACGGTCAGTTTGTCGGCGTCCAGGAGCGACTCCTCCTCGCCCAGCACCGCCGAGCAGGCGGGCAGCGCGATCACCGCCGCGGCGGCCAGGGCGGCCGCGGCGGCGGTGCGCCGGTGTCGAAACCTCATCGGCCTGTTCCTCGTCTCTCGGGGGGTGCGGATCCGGTGGGGGTGGGCCCCGGCGCGGGAGGCCCGGCTCAGCGGTACTCGGCCAGTCGGGGGCGGACGCCGAGGACGAGCAGGACCAGCAGCAGGGCCGTCGCGGCGGGCAGCAGCCACGTCCAGGGGGTGAGCGCCGCGTCAGCGCGTTCGATGCCCGCGTCGAACGCCTTCTCGTGCAGGTCGGTCAGCTCGGCCAGAGCGGCCTCGTAGACCTGGAAGGAGCCGTCCTCGGAGTGCGCGACGCCCATGCGGACGTCGACGGCCTCCGACAGGTCGCCCTCCTCGGCGGCCGCGCGCAGGGCCCGGTCCTCGGCCTGGAGGGCGTTGTAGGACTCCAGCACCTCGGCGAGCGCGTCCTCCTGGCCGGGCAGCAGGGTGTCCTGGGCCCGCTGGCCCAGGTAGCCGAGCGTGCCCGGGTCCTCGGGGTCGGAGCCGTCCGCCCCCGGCAGATCCGGGTAGGCGGCGGCCACGCCCCCGATCTGCCCGTAGTAGGCCTCCAGGTTGCTGGCCGGGCGGTACAGCACCTGCTGCGCCCGCTCCAGGTACACCAGCTCGTAGTTCTCGGCCATGTCCCGGTCGAGCAGGTAGCGGCTCTGGTCGGCCTGCATGTCGGTGGAGATGGCCCCGGCCCGCGACAGCGCCATGGCCGCGTCCAGTCCCGCCTCCTTGGCGTCGCGCTGGTGCCCGCCGCTGACGGTGAGGACGAGGACCACCCCGCCGGTGAGCAGGACGGAGAGCGCCGTGGCCGCCAGCAGGGGCGCGTTGAACCGGCGCCGGAAACGCACGCGCAGGTACAGCTGGAGGCCGACCAGCGCGGCGGCGGTGACCGTGCCGACCGCGCCCACCCAGAACATGCCGAGCGCCACGGAGGACTGCCCCTCCTCGTGGTTGGCGCGCACGATCGCCGACGAGTCCAGCCCCAGGTTGAACGCCTTGGGCAGCAGCTCGGCGTGCATCAGCCTCGTGGCCTCGCGGTAGGCCTCCAGGGCCGCCCCGTCCACCCGGCCGGGCGGGGCCTGCGCCTCGTCGTTGAGCAGCCGCGCCTCACCGGCGAGCTGTTCGTAGGCGCCCATCCCGTCCAGGACCGCCTCGACGTTGCGCTCCTCCACGCTGTCGCCCTCGGTCAGCGAAGCCGCCTGGAGCAGGGCCTCGTTGGCCCGGGCCCGGCTGGCCTCGTACCCCTCCAGGGCGTCCTCGCGGCCCGAGCCCAGGTCGTGGTCGGTTCCCATGAGCAGCACGTCGGCCACGCGGGCGTCCATGTCCGCGAGCGCCAGGTACAGGTCGGTGGTCGCCAGGGCCCGGGGGCCGGCGTCGTCCCCGAGCACGCGCAGGCCGTCGCGGGCCTGGCCGAGGGTGGCGGCCGCCGAGCCGAACAGACCGAGGACGGCCAGCACGCACACCGAGGACAGCAGCCACACCCGGGCCGGGGTGGTCGCGGCCCAGCGGCGGAGCCCGGAGGCCCGCTCACGGGCGCCGGACC
>NZ_LEKI01000244.1:0-5367 GCF_001029525.1 Nocardiopsis sp. RV163
GTCGAGCGGGAGAGGGGGCCGGGGGCCGCTACCTCTGCGCGTCCTCCTCGGAGGTCGGCGCGGACGCCTCCCCGGCTGGCCCCCCGGGCGCCTCCCCGCCCGCGGGCGCGACCGCCTGGTCCGGCGCCGGCACGCGGGCGCCCGTGGCGGCGACCTCGCGGGTCACCATGCCGTGCGGGACCGGGCAGCCCTGGGGGAAGGTGCCGATCCGGGAGGGTTCGTAGCCCCGGGGGTAGCTGCGGATGTTGGGGCTCATCCTGGCCCAGCGCGGCTCCCGGCGAGGCGGCATCAGGCGCACCATCCGGGCGCGCAGCCTCAGCGCGCCCGCGCTCAGCCGCCGCCAGGTGGCCGAGGGCTCGGGGTAGCCGAAGGCCTGGATGAGCCGGTCGTCGAGCAGGGCCTTGGTGAAGGGGCGCACCAGGGGTCGCTGCCAGGCCGGGTAGAGGTCCACCATCAGCCCCAGGGTGGCGTCGGAGACGGCCCGGCCGCCCTCGGTGTAGGCGAAGTGTTCGCGCTCGTAGGAGTCGAAGAGTTCGAGGAACCCGGCGTAGTCCTCGGGGATGTCCTTGATCCCCATGTGCCTGCCGAGCTTGCGGTAGTAGTTGGTGTTGGCGGCGATCTCGTGGTCGCTCAGCCTGCGCCAGCCGTAGCCGTGGTCGTTGATCCAGCGCACCGGCATGACCACGAAGGTGCTCAGGACGTAGCGGTAGTCGTCGTTGCCGATGTCGTAGGAGCGGTGCATCTGGTTCATGCGGCGCAGCGCGTCGCGGCCGCGGCCCGGACCGAACCCGTGCTCCATGATGTCGTTGAGGATCAGCGCCGTGTCGTCGTAGCGGTGCTGCGTGCGCTCGGTGAACTCGCGCGTGTGCGCCAGCAGCTCGCCGACGCTGGGCACGGCGTAGGTGCGGTACAGGGCCAGCCCCAGGGCCTGTTCGATGTCCCACGGGAACTCGTGGCTGCCGAGGATGCGCACGATCTGCTCACAGTCGTCCTCGGCGTCCAGGGCATGGATCCGGTCGCGCCACTCGAACCGCTTCATGGGCAACTCCAGTCACCTTCGTGCGGGCCCGTTCGGACGGGGCCATGGTCTGCGGGTGTGGCACGCCCGCGGCGCTCCACGGGGCGCACTTTACCTGGAAGCCCCTTGTGTACACCGACTCCGGGCCTCCGAGTGTGTCCGCAACCCGGCGGGACGTCCGAAACCCCCGGGTTCGTCCCCCTGCGGACGGCACGAGGGGGCGGGGGACCGGCCCCCGCCCCCCTCCCGGAACGGACTCAGGCGGCCGTCCGCTCGGCCACCCGGTTCACCAGCGTCACCAGCACCGCCTTGGCCGACTCGCGCTCACGCGCGTCGCACAGCACGACGGGGATCGCGGGGTCCAGGCTCAGCGCCGCGCGGACCTCCTCGGGCTCGTACCGGTGGGCGCCCTCGAAGCAGTTCACCGCCACGACGAACGGCACGCCGCGCCGCTCGAAGAAGTCCACGGCGGCGAAGCACGTCTCCAGGCGGCGGGTGTCGGCGATGACCACCGCGCCCAGCGCCCCCTCGGACAGCTCCTCCCACATGAACCAGAACCGCTCCTGGCCCGGGGTCCCGAACAGGTACAGCACCAGGTGTTCGTTGACGGTGATGCGGCCGAAGTCCAGCGCCACGGTCGTGGTCGTCTTGGCCTCCACGCCCGACAGGTCGTCGATCCCGTAGCTGGCCTCGGTCATCACCTCCTCCGTGCTCAGCGGAGCGATCTCGCTGACCGATCCGACCATCGTCGTCTTACCGGCCCCGAAACCCCCCGCCACGAGGATCTTGAGCGCCGCCGGAACGGGCGCCTGCGTGTCGTCAGAGTCGCTGGATGCCATCGAGAACCGCCTGGAGTACGTCCCGGCTGACCGGGCTCTTCGCTGTGTAGGGGGCGCGGGCCAAGGCGAGGCCGCGGTTGAGCAGGTCGCTGAGCAGGACCTTGACGACGGCCACCGGGATGTCCAGGTGCGCGGACACCTCGGCGACCGACAGGGGCCGTCGGCACAGCTCCAGGATGCGTATCTGCTCCGGCTCCAGCGCCATCTCGTCGACCTCGGCCCGCTTGGCCGCGATCACGACGCTGATCATGTCCAGCTGCACGGTGTCGGCGTGGTCGCGCCCCTGCGCGATCACGTACGGCCGTACCAGCGGTCCGGCGTCCTGCTGCCCGACCGCGGCGCCCCCGTCGTACCCGCCGACCGCGTCCCTCTGGGGCAGGCCGTGCGGATCCTCCTCGGGCGGCAGCTCGTTGTGCGCTTGCATGGCGTCCCCTATCGCGTGGCTTCCCCGGAAGCGCCCTCGCGTCTGGGCGCTGCGTCCAGATAACGGCCCACCTGCTCGACCAGCACGTTCATCTCGTAGGCGATGAGGCCGACGTCGGCGCTCTCCTCGGCCAGGACCGCCAGGCACGCCCCCCGGCCGGCACCGGTGACGAACAGGTACGCGCTCTCCATCTCCACGACGGTCTGGAGCACCTCGCCCCCGCCGAAGTGGCGGCCGGTGCCCCGGGCCAGGCTCTGGAACGCGGACGCCACCGCGGACAGGTGCTCGGCGTCCTCCTTGACCAGCTCACGGGAGCGGCCGATCAGCAGCCCGTCGGCGGAGAGCACGATCGCGTGGCGGGAGCCCACCGCGCGGTCGAGCAGCTCGTCCAGCAGCCAGTCGATGTCCTTCTTGCCCGCGCCGCTTCCACTGTCACGCTGGGCGCTTTCGGGAGTACTCGTCACGGTTACGCGTCCTTGTCGGTGTCGTTGGTCTGCTGCTTGCCTTCGCGCCGTCCGCGGTCCGTGCCCTTCTGGAACGCGGACATGTTCCGGCGCAGGCGCGCCAGACGCTCCTGGCCGTCCTGGGCCCCGTTCGGGGAGGACGCGCCCGCCGCCGCGGAGCCGCTCCGGGTGTCGTCCGAGGGGTCGGTGGCGAGCTGCGGAGCCAGGTTCTCCTGGGGCCGCCGCTTGGGCAGCGGCGGCCGTCCCCCGCCCGCCTCGACCATGGCGGGCGGTTCGGCGCCGGCGGAGGGTTCGGGGTCGGGGACCGCGCTGACGGACGGGGCCCGGGTGGGCAGCGGCGTCCGGGTGGGCAGCGCCGGACGGTCGCCGTCCGCGTCGAGGAGGTCCGCGCCGCCAGCCGGGGCCTCGGCGGTCACGGCGCCCTGCCCCCCGCTCCCGGCGGGGTCCGCGGGGTCCTCGTCGTCCCGGGCGGGGGCCTCCTCCTGCGGCGCGGACACCGAGGTCAGCACGGGCTTGACGCGCCTGCCGGACGACAGCTCGCCGCCGGGCGCGCGGTCCAGGATCTCGCGCACGTCCCACACCTGTTCGCCGCCCTCGTCGGAGGGCAGCGGGGAGCGGTCGCCGGAGATCAGTTCGTGCGGCAGCAGGACGATGGCCTGCACACCCCCGTACGGCGACGGGCGCAGGTGCACGCGGATGCCGTGGCGGTGGGCCAGGTGAGAGACCACGAACAGGCCGAGGCGCATCTTCTCGTTGAGGCGCATCACGTCGAACTCGGGCGGGCTGGACAGCAGCGCGTTCGCCGAGGCGAACTCGCTCTCGGTCATGCCCAGGCCCCGGTCCTCGATCTCGACCGTCACGCCGTTGGGCACGTCATCGCTGCTCAGGCGGACGTGGGTGTGCGGCGGGGAGAACATCGCGGCGTTGTCGACCAGCTCGGCGACCAGGTGGATGACGTCGGCCACGGCCGGGCCGTTGAGGTGCACGCGGGCGATCCGCTCGCGCTTGACGCGGGTGTAGTCGCCCGACTCGGAGATGGCGCCGCGCAGCACGTCGATCAGCGGCATGGGGCGGTGCCAGGTGCGGCCCGGGGCCTCACCGCCCAGGATGAGCAGGTTCTCGGCGTTGCGGCGGGAGCGGGTGGCCAGGTGGTCGAGCTTGAACAGCTGGGCCAGCTGCTCCGGGTCCTCCTGCTCGCGTTCCATCCGGTCCAGCAGGCGCAACTGGCGGTGGACCAGCGTCTGGCTGCGGTGCGCGATGTTGAGGAACACGCGGTTGACGCCCTGGCGCAGCTCGGCCTGCTGCACCGCCGCGTTGACGGCAGCGCGCTGGGCGGTGTTGAACGCCCTGGCCACGTCGCCGAGTTCGTCGTCGCTGGCGGTCAGCGCGGGAAGGGCCGCCTCGGTGTCCACGCGCTCGCCCTCGTGCAGGCGGCGCATGAGGTCGGGCAGGCGGTTCTCCGACAGGTCGTTGGAGTCGTCGCGCAGGCGCAGCAGGCGCTCGGTGAGCAGGTTGGAGGACCGGCGGGCCAGCAGGAACGCGAACCCGATGACGGCGGCGACGCCGAGGCTGCCCGCCACGGCGACGACCAGGGCCCGGTTGGCCTCGGCGCGGGTGACGTCCGCGGCGTGCAGGGCCTCGTCCGCGCCGATCGCGGTGAGCTCGGACAGGACGTGGTCGTAGGCCTCGTCCCACGTGGCGCGGTCCACCGGCATGGACAGGTCCTGGACCTCGCTGACCGCCAGGGTCACCGGGTCGGTGACCGTCTCGGTGCCCGCCTGGCGGTCGATGATCTCGTCCTGCATGCGCTGGAGGTCGGCGTACTCCTGGCTCGCCAGCAGGTTCTCCAACCGGGCCTCCTGGCCCTCGCCCTCCAGGTAGTGGCCGTTGGCGGCGAGCATGCTCTCGTAGGAGCCGACCAGCTCCGTGAAGTGGCGCTGGTCCTCCAGGGACAGCTCGTCGGTGGCGAAGGCGTGGGCGATCTGGGCGTCGGACCGCGCGAACAGGTCGACCGCGCGGAACATGTAGGTCGCGGTGAAGCTCGGACTGACCGCGCCGTTCCCGTCGCTGCCCGCGCGGGTCTGGCTGTCGAAGCTGTCGGCGCCGTGCAGGATCAGCTCGTCGTAGTAGTCCAGGACGTCGGCGCGGGAGGCCTCGCCCGCGTCCACCGCCGCGCGGATCGCGTCGATCTCGCCGTACTGCATGTGCAGCATCTCGATGTGGTGGCCGCTCTCGCCGGGGGCGATGTCGGCGAAGCCGACGAGCTCGCCCACTACCGCGCCCAGGGAGCCGTCGGTGCTCTCGCGGGCGTCGGCCAGTTGGCGCTCGGTCTCCGCGTCCCCCGGGTTCTCGATGAGGGCGATCGTCTGCGTCCGCTCCCGCATCACGTCCACGAGGCCGATCGCCGCCGGGGCGACCAGTTCGTCGGTGGCGTTGGCGCGGAGGCGCTGGAAGACCGCGTCCCCGGCCAGGGCCACGGTCAGGGCCAGCCAGAGCACCACCAGGGCTGTGGTGGGGATCATGACCATTGCGCGGATGCGGGAGGTGATGCTCCGACCGCGTCGCTGGGGTACTGCCTGCACGGTTCTCCTGTCGATCCGCGTCGGGGGGGGCTTGTGGGGG
>NZ_LEKI01000245.1:0-5345 GCF_001029525.1 Nocardiopsis sp. RV163
CACGGCCGTCACGTAGACCGGCACGCAGAGCATCGCGGCCAGTCCCAGGCGCCAGTCCAGGGCGGTGATGCCCACCGCGGTCAGCAGGACGGTGGCCAGTGCCACGACCGCGTCGGGGCCGCTGGAGTCGTGTACCGGCCCGGCGGGCACGGGGCGGCGGCGGGCCAGGTCCGCGGGCGGGCCCCAACGGTCGGCGAGGAAGGCCAGGCCGCGCCCGGCCTCGGCCAGCACCTCCTCCGGCTCCAAGCCGGGCTCCAGGCCCAGCAGCGGCGGCGCGGCGTCGGAGAGCACGGCCTCCACCCGGGGTTCGGGGGACAGACACAGCGCCAGGACGCCGTCCGCCAGGGCCGTGGCGCACGCCAGTTCCAGCACCGCGGCCGAGACCGCGCCGCGGTCCAGCAGCTCCCGGGCCAGACCGTCGGTGTGGGCGGCGGCCTCGTAGGCGGCGGCCCAGACACCGGCGGGCACCGCGCCGGACCTGACCAGGAGGGTCTCGGGCGCGGGCGCGGCCGGTGTGGTGACGGCGGTGACGCGTCCGGCGGCCAGGTGGACCAGTGCCTCGGGCGGGCCGGTCAGGCGCAGGGCTCCGGTGAACTCGTCCCGACCGGCGCGGAGCAGGGCCTGGGCCAGTGCCCTCGGGGGCGCGGCGGCGCTCATGACAGCAGCGCCGCGGTGTGCTCGTCGGCCTGGAGCCGGGCCAGTGCGAGGTTGGTCCGCGCGCGGTCGAAGACCAGGACGAGCAGGACCTCGTCCGCGCCCGGGGAGGGCACGGGGCGGCTCAGCACGTGGTGCCCGTCGCTGGTGACCACACTCTCCCGGACCGCGGGTTCGCGGGAGGCCAGGGCCAGATCGAGGGCCAGGTGGTGCGAGTCAGCGACGTGCTCGGGGTCGGGCAGCGCCGACACCGCCCCCGACCGCGCGTGCGCACGGCCCGTCGAGCGGTCCACGAGCATCGCGGCCACGACGCCGTCACAGCTCAGGTAGCGCTCCGCGGATACAGCTGTGCTCGACACGTGCCCCCCGGTGTCTGGTTGCCTCCAAAAGACATTTAACAGTCAAAAAGGAGCAAAGAGAACACACTGTGGTAACGATGGACTCCCGCCGCAAACTGTCTACTTACGCACCCTCCAGGCGTTTCGCTAATTTTCGTCATGTATCGCCGCTCCTGCGGTGAACACCGAGCGTGAGGAGACACCATGAACGCCGACGCGGCGATGAAGGAAGCCATGGGGATCGAGGGCGCCATCGGCGTCGCGGTCGTGGACTACGAGAGCGGCATGTCCCTGGGCACCATGGGCGGGGGCGGCCACTTCGACCTGGAGATGGCGGCGGCGGCCAACACCGAGGTCGTGCGCGCCAAGACGCGGGCCCTGGGCGCGATCGGCCTCGACGACCGCATCGAGGACATCCTCATCACGCTGAGCAGCCAGTACCACCTCATCCGCCTGCTGGAGAAGGCGCACGGCAGCGTCTTCCTCTACCTGGCGCTGGACCGCCAGCGCGCCAACCTGGCCATGGCCCGCCACACCCTCCGGCGTGTGGAGAGCGAACTCCAGGTCTGACCCCCGCCCGGCGCCCGGAGCGGCGCGGGCACGGACGGCGGTCCCGCGCGGACTCCCCCGCCCCGGCGCCCCGTCGCGAACGGCGCGCCGACCGAAGGCGGGGTCAGCGGGAGAGCAGTTCCCCGTCGTCCGGCGCGCCCTGCCAGCTCCGCCACAGGTCGGCGTAACGCCCCCCGGCGGCGACCAGTTCGGTGTGCGTCCCCTGCTCCACGACGCGGCCCCGGTCCATGACCACCACGCGGTCGGCGGTCTGCGCCTGGGTCAGCCGGTGCGCCACCACCAGCGTGGTGCGCCCGGCGGTGGCCGCGGCGGCGGCGCGCTCCAGCCGCCGGGCGCCGGAGCTGCCCGCCTCGGCGGTGGCCTCGTCCAGGACGGCCACGTCCGGGTCGGCCAGCACCAGCCGGGCCAGGGCCAGGTGCTGGGCCTGCTCGGCGGTCAGGGCGTGCCCGCCCTCGCCGACCACCGTGTCCAGCCCCTCGGGCAGGGCGCGCACCCACTCCAGGGCGCCGACGGCCGCCAGGGCGGCCTCCGCCTCGGCCGCGTCGGCCCCGGTGCGGGCCAGGCGCAGGTCCTCCAGCAGGGTTCCGGCGAAAACGTGGGTCTCCTGGCTGACCAGGAAGACGTGTTCGCGCACCCGCCGCTCCCCCAGCTCCTCCAGGGGTGTCCCGCCCAGGTACACGGTTCCGGCCGTGGGCGTGCGCAGGCCGCTGACCAGGGCGGCCAGCGTGGTCTTTCCCGCGCCGCTGGCCCCGACCAGTGCCACGCGCTCGCCCGGGGCGACCTCCAGCGACACCTCCTCCAGCGCGGCCGGGCCGCCGGTGCCGTAGGAGTGGGTGACCCCCGCGACTCGGACCGAGGAACCGGCCGGACCCTCCTCCACGCCCGGGTCGGCCTCGACCGGGAGGTCGACCGCACCGGCCAGGCGGGCCAGGCTCGCCCCGGCCGACTGCACCTCGTTGAAGTTCATGACCAGGAAGATCAGCGGGCCGAACAGGCGGTGGAAGTACAGGGCGGCGGCGGTGACCATGCCGACGCTGGCCAGGTCGGCGCGCACCAGCCAGAACCCGGCCACCAGCACCGAGGTCAGTCCGACGCACTCGGCGGCGTTGAGCCGCGACCCGAAGCGGGTGAACAGCCGGAACACCGACACCGTGATGTCCATGGCGGCGGCCGAGCGGTCGCGCACGCGGGACTCGTGCTCGTCCTCCAGCCGGTAGGCGCGCACGGCGGAGCGGCCTCGCAGGGCGCCCATCATCGCGTGCGAGCGTTCGCCCATGGCCACGCGCTCGCGGGCGTAGTAGGGGCCCGAGCGGGGCAGGTACCAGCGCACGGCCGTCACGTAGACCGGCACGCAGAGCATCGCGGCCAGTCCCAGGCGCCAGTCCAGGGCGGTGATGCCCACCGCGGTCAGCAGGACGGTGGCCAGTGCCACGACCGCGTCGGGGCCGCTGCGGGCGATGCTGGCGGTGACCACGGCGACGTCGTCTCCGACCCGGGAGAGCAGGTCGCCGATGCGCACCCGCTCCAGGCGGGCGGCGGGCATGCGCAGCACGCGGTCCATGACGCGTTCGCGCAGGCGGGCCAGGACGGTCTCGCCGACCCGGCTGACCAGCCAGCTCCCCACACCGGTGAGCAGGCCGCCGAGCAGCCCCGCCCCGGCGATGAGCAGGACCGAGGACAGGACGGCGTCCAGCCCCCGCTGCGCCGAGATGTCGTCGACCATCCGGCCCAGCACCCAGGGGGCGACCAGCCCGGCCGCACTGCCCGCGAGCACGGTGGCCAGTGCCAAGGGGGCGCCCCAGCCGGTGCCGCGCACCCCCTCGCCCAGCACGGCCCACGTGCGGCGTGCCGAGGCGGTGGGGAGCAGCTCCCCGTGTTCGCTCGCGGAGTCCTCCACCGGGGTGCTCATCGATCGTCCTCGGGGTCGTAGTACTGGCTGGGAGGGAGTGCGCTGCGGCCCGGGGCCGCGGTCTGCGGGGTGCTCCGGTGCGCGGCGAACCGCCGTGGGGCGCACCGTGTCGGCGCCGTGCTCGGCGGGGCGCTCACCGCAGCACCGCCTCGCGGTAGTGCGCGTCCTCCTCGACCAGCCGCGCGTGCGTGCCCGTGCACCGCACCCGCCCCTCGGCCAGCACCACGACGCGGTCGGCGCGGGCCAGCAGCGCCGGGCTGTTCGCCACGACCAGGGTGGACCTGGCCGCACCCGAGCGGGCCGCGGCCGCGCCCCGGGCGATGGCCTCCTCGGTGACCGCGTCCACGGCTGTGGTGGGGTCGTGCAGCACCAGGACGGGCGGGTCCGCGACCAGGGCTCGGGCCAGGGCCACGCGCTGGCGCTGGCCGCCGGAGAGGTTGGCCGCGCGGTCGGCGACCGGACGGTCCAGGCCCTCGGGGTGGCCCTCGACCAGGTCCGCGGCCGAGGCGGCCCGCAGGGCGTCCAGCAGCCGCTCCTCGTCGCCGCCCGCGCCGGTGTCCAGGTTGGAGCGCAGGGTGCCCTCGAACAGGGTGGCCCCGTGCTCCTCCACCAGGACCGCCTCGCGCAGGGCGTCCAGTGCGAGTTCGGGGACGGGGACTCCGCCCACGGTGAACGCGCCCTCCAGGGCCGCGGGCTCGGCCCGGCCCGAGAGCAGTTCCAGCAGTGCCTCGGCGTCGCGGGGATCGGTGGTGAGCACGCCGACCAGTTCGCCGGGGGCGAGTTCGAGGTCCACCCCGCGCAGCGTGCGGTAGCCGACCCCGGACAGCGCGACCACTGGCTCCCGCGCGCAGGCGCGCTCGCCCGGGGCGACCGCGTCGGGGGCGTTGAGCAGGCGCACCAGCCGCCGGGCGGAGGCGCGGGCGGTGGCGAACAGCTGGCCGACCATGCCCAGGCTCTGGACTGGTTCGGCCAGGAACTGGGCGAGGCCGATGACGGTGACGAGCTCGCCGACGCTGAGGCGTCCCTGGAGCGCCATCCACCCGGCCACGCCCGCCACGCAGGCCAGGAACACGGCGCTGGCGGCGGTGACCAGGCCGCGGTAGACGCCGTTGCTGGCGGCGGCGCCGACCGAGGCGTCCAGGGCCAGGGCGCTGGCCCTTCGGTAGCGGGCGGCCGCGTTGTGCCGCGCCCCGATGCCCATGAGGACGCGCAGGCCGCTGACCAGGTCGGTGGCCAGGGCGGTGGCTCCGGCGGCGGTGGCCTGCTTGGCCTCGCTGCGCCGGGTGATGCGGGCGGCGGGCAGGCGCAGGAGCAGCATGAGCAGGGGGACGCCGACCAGGACGCCGATCCCCAGGGGGACGTCCACGGCCAGGAGTGCGACGGTGGTGACGGTGATGGCGACCGCCACGGCGATCGACGCCGACCAGGCGCGCACGTACAGGGCGGCCTGCTCGGCGTCGGAGGTGGCAACCGACAGGACCTCGCCCGCGCGCAGGCCGCTGCGCTCGCCGCGCGGGTCCAGGGCGCGGCGGGCGGCCTCCACCCGCAGCAGGTGCGCCTCGTTCTCGACGGCGCGCAGGGTGAAGCGGGCGCCGTTGCGGTAGGCCTGGGCCAGGACGGTGAAGAGCACGACCATGCCCGCGACGCAGACCGCCAGGGCGCCGACGTCGCCGGAGAAGACGGCCCAGTCGATGGTCAGGCCGATGGCCACCGGCACGAGGGCCTCGGCGACCTGGTGCAGGGAGAGCAGGACCACGCCGACCAGGACTCGGCCGCGGTTGCGCCGCAGGGTGCGGCGGCGCAGGGCGCGCACGCTGTCGGGGACCCCAGGCCGGGGGGCGCGGGTGGAGCGCGGTTCGCGCTCGGCGGCGGGG
>NZ_LEKI01000246.1:0-5246 GCF_001029525.1 Nocardiopsis sp. RV163
CTTTGGTCCCGGTCGCCGCCCCCGCCACACCCGAGGCGCTGGACGCGATGGCCGCCGGGGCCCCGACCGGGACCAAAGCGCCGGAGGCCGACGTCCACCGGCCCTCCACCACCTTCGGCGCGGACCCGCTGCCCGGGACCGCGCCCGAACCCGACCCCGCCGCGGCCGTGCCCGACGCGGGCTCGCCCGACCACGTGCTGCTGCGCCGGATCGGCACCGTCGACCCCCTCAGCCTGGACGACTACCGCGCCGCGGGCGGGTACGCAGCGCTGCGCCGGGCGCTGCGCCTGGGCCCCGCAGGCGTCATCCGGGAGGTCTCCGACTCCGGCCTCGTCGGCCGGGGCGGGGCCGCCTTCCCGACCGGGCGCAAGTGGCAGGCCACCGCCCAGCAGCCGGACGGCCCGCACTACCTGGTGTGCAACGCCGACGAGAGCGAGCCCGGCACCTTCAAGGACCGGGTCCTGATGGAGGGCGACCCGTTCTCCGTCGTCGAGGCGATGACCATCGCGGGGTACGCCGTGGGCGCGCGGACCGGCTACCTCTACATCCGGGGCGAGTACCCCCGGGCGCTGCGCCACCTGGAGAACGCCGTCGCGCTGGCCCGGGGGCGGGGCCTGCTGGGCCCGGACGTCCTGGGCTCGGGCTTCGCCTTCGACATCGAGATCCGGCGCGGCGCGGGCGCCTACATCTGCGGCGAGGAGACCGCGATCTTCGGCTCCATCGAGGGGCAGCGCGGCGAGCCGCGCAGCAAACCGCCCTTCCCCGTTGAGAAGGGGCTGTTCGGCAAGCCCACCGCCGTGAACAACGTCGAGACGCTGGTCAACGTGCTGCCGGTCCTGCTGATGGGCGGCCCGGCCTACGCGGCCGTGGGCACCGGCGAGTCCACCGGCCCCAAGCTGTTCTGCCTGTCGGGGGGCGTGCGCCGCCCGGGGCTGTACGAACTGCCCTTCGGCGCCACCCTGCGCGACCTGATCGAGGCGGCCGGGGGGACGCCCGAGGGGCGCACCGTCCAGGCGGTCCTCCTCGGCGGCGCGGCCGGGACCTTCGTACGCGGCGACGAGCTGGACATACCGCTGACCTTCGAGGGGGCCCGCGCGGCGGGCGCGTCCCTGGGATCGGGGGTGGTGCTGGTCCTGGACGACACCGCCGACCTGGTCGCGACGCTGGTCCGGGTGGCGGCCTTCTTCCGCGACGAGTCCTGCGGCCAGTGCGTGCCCTGCCGGGTGGGCACCGTGCGCCAGGAGGAGTCGCTGCTGCGGATCAGGTCCGGGGGCGACGCCGCCGCCGAGGTGCCCCTGCTGCGCGAGGTCGGCCTGGCGATGCGCGACGCCTCGATCTGCGGCCTGGGGCAGACCGCCTGGAACGCGGTGGAGTCGGCGATCGACCGGCTCGGCCTGTTCGACGCGACCGACGACACCCACCAGAGCACCGGCCCGGTCACCCGGGCGGCTACCGAGGAGGCCCGATGACCGTCCCCGTACTCCTGGCCCCGCCCAAGCGGCTGATCGACGCGACCATCGACGGGCGCACCGTGCGCGTTCCCGAGGGCACCACCGTCCTGGAGGCCTGCGCCGGGGAGGGGACCGAGATCCCCACCCTGTGCTACGGCGACACCCTCACCCCCCGCAACGCCTGCCGGGTGTGCGTGGTGGAGGTGGAGGGCGCGCGCACGCTCGCACCCGCCTGCTCGCGCAAGCTGGAGCCCGGCATGAGCGTGGCCACGGACTCCGAGCGTGTGCGGCACAGCCGCAAGATGGTCCTGGAGCTGCTCGGCTCCTCCGTGGACCTGTCCACCACGCCCGAGGCGGCCGGGTGGATGGAGCGCTACGAGGCGGAGCCCGAGCGGTTCGGCCCGCGCGCCGAGGCCGCGGCGCTGGGCGTGCGCGACGCCCGCCACGCGGGCGGCCACGAGCCGGGCGACGGCGCGGTCGCGGAGACGGTCGAGCAGCCCGCCAAGGTGGACAACGACCTGTACGTACGCGACTACTCCAAGTGCATCATGTGCTACAAGTGCGTGGACGCCTGCGGCGACCAGTGGCAGAACACCTTCGCCATCGGGGTGGCCGGGCGCGGCTTCGACGCGCGCGTGTCCACCGAGCACGACGTCGCGCTGCCCGACTCGGCGTGCGTGTACTGCGGCAACTGCATCGAGGTGTGCCCCACAGGCGCCCTGTCCTTCCGCACCGAGTTCGACATGCGCGGGGCGGGCACCTGGGACGAGGAGGCGCAGACCGAGACCACGACGGTGTGCACCTACTGCGGGGTGGGCTGCAACGTTACGCTGCACGTGCAGGAGAACGAGATCGTCAAGGTCACCTCACCGCACGACAACCCGGTGACCCACGGGAACCTGTGCATCAAGGGCCGGTTCGGCTTCCAGCACGTACAGCGGCGCGGCGGCGGCTGATCCCCGTGGGCCCGCTCGGGGGCGGGCCCACCTCGGGGGATGAGAAACCGGGCGAAATCAGATAGAACCGGGACAGAGGTACACCAGAAGGCGGTGGAACGGATGGGACGGGTCACGGTCCGGGAGAAGGTGCTCCGGATCAGGGACGGGTCCGCGACCGAGCGCGTGGACACGCTGGTCGTCGAGGAGCCCCTGGAGATCAGGCTGGACGGGGACCCGCTGAGCGTCACCATGCGCACGCCCGGCAACGACTTCGACCTGGCCGCGGGGTTCCTCGTGAGCGAGGGCGTGGTCTCCCGGGGCGAGGAGGTCACCGCGATCCGCTACTGCGCCGGGGCCACCGAGGACGGCTCGAACACCTACAACGTGCTCGACGTGTCCCTGGCTCCGGGCGTCCCCCGCCCCGACACCTCCCTGGAGCGCAACTTCTACACCTCCTCCTCGTGCGGCCTGTGCGGCAAGGCGAGCCTGGACGCCGTGCGCACCCAGGCCGTGTGGCGGGTGGAGGCGGACGGGCTGCGCGTCGAGGCCCAGACCCTGACCTCGCTGCCCGACCGGCTGCGCGAGGCCCAGCGGGTGTTCGAGCGCACCGGTGCCCTGCACGCCGCCGGCCTGTTCACCGCCGACGGCGAACTGCTGGCCCTGCGCGAGGACGTGGGCCGCCACAACGCGGTGGACAAGCTGGTGGGCTGGGCGCTGCGCTCGGACCGGCTCCCGCTGCGCGAGACGGTGCTGATGGTCTCGGGGCGGGCCTCCTTCGAACTGGTCCAGAAGGCGTGGATGGCCGGCATCCCGATGATGGCCGCCGTCTCCGCGCCCTCGTCCCTGGCCGTCGACCTCGCCGCGGAGGCGGGCATCACCCTGGTCGGCTTCCTCCGGGGAACCTCCATGAACGTCTACGCCGGACGGCACCGGATCCTCCTGGAGAAGGCGCACGCCGCGCCTTCGGCGGCCACGGGAGGCGTCCGCGGTCCGGGTCGGTAGACGCGGGAGCGGCCGGTGCGCTCCAGCCCCCTGCACCGACCGCTCCCGACATCCGGTCTTCGAAGAGCCCAAGTCATTCCCATTCGCTTTGCTGAACTTGCCGCATGAGCGAAGACAGGCTTCCTGTAGGCAGTGGCTCCTCGGTTCGGGTGAGCCCCTCCCTCCCGCTCGCCGCCGACGAAGGCGCCCAGCCAGGAGTCCCCCCAGCCGCCGAACAGCTCCTCGCGGTCCCCTCGCGAGCGCGGCCGGTTGACGCCGACCTTGAAGGCCCGCACCCCGGCGGCCAGGCGCTCGGCCGTGTCGGTGTCGTCGCACGAGACCGTGGCGACCAGGGCTCCGTTGCTGGCGTTCATGGCGGCCAGCAGCTCGGCCTCGGTGTCCACCAGCACGATCGAGTCGACCGGGCCGAAGGGCTCGGCGTGGAAGAGCGGCGAGGAGCGCGGCGGCTCCAGGAGGGCCACGGGGGCCACGTAGGCGTCGGTGTTCCGGTCCGGCAGCAGGAGGGCGTCCTCCAGCCCGCCGCGGTACAGCGGCACGGCCCCGCCCGCGACGGCCCCGGCCACCCGGTCGGTCAGCTCCTTGGCCTTGGCCGCGTTGATCACCGGTCCGAAGTCCAGCTCGGGCGGGTCGTCGTCGGCCGACTCCACGGCCAGGGGGTGGCCCAAGCGCACGGACCGGACCGCCGTGAGGTAGGCGTCGAGGAAGGCGTCGAAGCGGGAGCGCTGCACGACGAACCGGGGGTAGGCGGTGCAGCGCCGCTTGGCGTAGTCGAAGGTCCTGCGGATCTGCCCGGAGAGGGTCTCCCAGTCCCCGAACTCCCACACGCCCCAGCAGTTGAGCCCCTCCTGCTCCAGGACGTGCGGCCGCCCCGGGCCGGCGAGGTCGGCCGCCACCCGGCCGCCGGTGTCCCGGCCGCCGACGAAGGACACGCAGCCGATCTCGGGCCCGCGCACCAGCGCCGGGGAGAGGCCGCCGCCGCCTCCGCTGACCAGTGTGAACGGCAGGCCCTCGCGGACCGCCAGGGCCACGGCCAGGGTCAGGGTCAGGCAGACCAGTCCGCCGTCGGTGGGGGTCTCGGCGATCACGCCGTTGCCCGCCAGCGCCTGGACGCACATCGCGTGCGCCAGCACGCTCATCGGGTAGTTCCAGCTCGCGATGTTGCTGACCGGGCCGTCCAGGGGCAGGCGGCCCTCCAGCATCGGTTCGACGCCGTCCAGGTACCACTCGGCCCCCGAGACCGCCCGGTCCACGTCCTGGCGGGCCAGCCGCCAGGGCTTGCCGATCTCCCAGACCAGGGCCAGGGCGAGGGTGTCGCGGTGCCGTTCCCAGGCGCGGACCGCGGCGCGCACCCGCTCCCGGCGCTCGGCCAGGGGCAGCGCGCTCCAGCGGCGGTGGTCCTCGGCCGCCCTGGCGACCGCGCGGGCCGCGGTGGCGCCGTCGAGCATGGGCGGGCCCGCGATCTCCGAGCCGTCCACGGGCGAGTACGAGGTCCGGGGCTCGCCGTCGGCGCGCCACCGGCCGCCCCAGTGGTTGTGCGTCCGGTCGGGGCCGAAGGCCTCGGGGGCCGCGTCGCTGCAGCGGGTGTACAGGGTCGCCCAGTCGGTGCCGGGCTTGAGCGTCGCCGTCATCGCGCCGTGGGAGCCGCCTCGGGGAGGGCGCCCGCCTCCTCTCCGAGGGGAGCCCCGGCCAGGACGGCGCGCACCATGCGGGCCGCCTCGCTGGGGGTGGTGCCGACCTTGACGCCGACGGCCTCCAAAGCTTCCTTCTTGGCCGCGGCCGTGCCCGAGGAACCCGACACGATCGCGCCCGCGTGCCCCATCGTCTTGCCCTCCGGAGCGGTGAAGCCCGCCACGTA
>NZ_LEKI01000246.1:5469-8040 GCF_001029525.1 Nocardiopsis sp. RV163
TACGTGGCGGGCTTCACCGCTCCGGAGGGCAAGACGATGGGGCACGCGGGCGCGATCGTGTCGGGTTCCTCGGGCACGGCCGCGGCCAAGAAGGAAGCTTTGGAGGCCGTCGGCGTCAAGGTCGGCAAGACTCCGAGCGAGACCGCTCAGCTGGTGCGCGCGCTGTTCTGACGCGTTCCGGTACCTACAACGGCTCCGCCCCGCCGCTCAGCGGTGAGGCGGAGCCGTTGTCGTGTGCGCCCCAGTGCCCGCCGGACGTCAGGCGGGGCGGCGGAAGTGCTTGGCCACGCCCACGACGACGTGGGGGACGATCATCACGGCGAGTAAGACACCCCAGCCGACGAGGGCCTCGCGGCTTCCGTCCAGGACGGCGGGCAGCCCCCAGAACAGGAAGACGAAGCCGACCCAGGGCAGCACGCCCCACCAGGGCGCGGAGCGGCCCCCGCTGTCAGCGCAGGCCGGTGCGGTCTCCCCGTTCCCCAGGCGCGGCTCCAGAACCGGCGCGCTCCCGTGCCCCGCGCCGGGGGCGCGCGTGTCCGTCGCCGGCAGGTCGTCGAAGAGGGGGGTCAGGTCGGAGGAGGTGACGGCGCGCATCGCCAGGGAGGCGCGCTCCTGGTGCTCGTCGATGTCCAGACGCCCCTCTTCGAAGGCGGTGCGCAGTCTGGTCAGGGCGCCGTCGCGTTCGGCGTCGGAGAGGCGGTAGGGGCGCGGGTGTGCGGAGCCTGCCATGCGGGACCGATCCGTTCGGGCTGGGAGAGCCTTGTTCCCAGGTTAGGACGGCCCGACCGCGGATCCGGTTCCGTCCTCGCGGGCACGACACGCGCGGCCGGGATACCACGGAGCATTCCGGTCCCTGGCAGCATAAGTCGGGTGAGTACGTCAGGATCTCCCCCCGACCGCGGCCGCCCCTCCCAGCGCACGCGGTCCAGCGGCGCGGCGGAGCCCGACGCGGCCGTCGCACCCCGGCCCGTCTACGCGACCGGCGGGGTCGCCGCGGCCACCGCCGCGGCGCTGGGGTTGGCCGTGATCGTCACCCTCACCATCATCGGTTGGGTGGCCGCGCCGCACGACACCTTCGGCGAGGACATCGTCGACATCCTCCAGGGTGCGGTGCTGGCCTGGCTGGTGGGCCACCACGTGTCGTTCTCGGTGCCCGACGGCCAGATCGCCCTGTTGCCGTTGGGTCTGGTGTTGTTGCCGGGGCTGTTGTTGTACCGGTCGGGACGGTGGCTGGCGCGTTCCTGCGACATCCCACGTCTGCGGTACGTGTACCGGGCGGCGCTGGCGATTGCCGGGCCGTACGCGGCGATCGCGGGCACCCTGGCCCTGCTTGCGCGGACCGAGGCGGTCGAGCCGAGTATGCCGCGCGCGCTGGTGACGGGGTTCGTGACCGCGTTCCTGGCCGGAGGGCTGGGGGTGCTGCGTCAGTTGATGCGCGACAAGGAGGTGCCCGCCCGGGACCTGCTGCGGCTGATGCCCGCCCGGCCGCGCTCCCTGCTGGTGGGGATGCTCGCCTCCACGGGAACGCTGCTGCTGGGCGGGCTGCTGCTGTTCCTGGTGGCGCTGGCGATGAGCCTGCCCGAGGTCGTCGAGGCGACCCGGGCGCTCGGCCCCGGTCTGGTGGGGGGTGCGCTGCTGATCGTGGTCCAGTTGGCGTACCTGCCCAACGCGGTGGTGTTCGCGCTCTGCTACGCGTTGGGCCCGGGGTTCGCGGTGGGCGCGGGGACCGTCGTCGCGCCCACAGGGGTGTCGGTGGGCGCCCTGCCGATGCTGCCGATGCTGGCCGCGCTGCCGTCGAACGGGGCCGCGCCGGTGGCCTCGCTGCTGGCGTTGGCGGTTCCGTTCGTGGCGGGGGCTGTGGGCGGTGTCCTGACCCAGCGCAGCGCCCCGGACGTGGTCAGCGAGGCCGCTCCGCTGTGGGGTTTCGTGTGCGGTGTGACCACGGGGCTGCTGTGCGCGGCGTTGGCCGCGACGGCCGGTGGGCCGCTCGGCGACGAGAGGCTGAGCGAGGTCGGGCCGTCGGCGTGGCAGGTGGGCTTGGTGGCCGCCTTGGAGGTGGGCGTGGCCGCCGCCGTCGTGGCGTGGGTGGCGAACTGGTGGTACACGCGGGGGGAGCGTCCGGCGCGCAGGGCCTCGCGGTGGGCGGTCTGGCGTGGGCTGCGCCCCGTGAAGCAGGACACGGCGTCCTCCGAGGGGGAGGGGGCTCCCGCCGCGAAGGACACGGCTCGTCCCGCCAAGGACGGCGCTCTGCCCGCCACGGATCTGGAGCGCCCGGCCAAGGAGGCGGCACGCTCCGCCGAGGAGGGGTCATGGGAGCGTCCGGAGGTGGAGTTGCCCCCGGATGTGCCGGTCGGTGAGGGCCTGGCCACGGTCACGCCGCTGCGCCGCCGCGAGGAGGAGGTGCGGCCTGACCCCGAGGAAGAGGAAGACGCCTCGCTGGAGGCCCCCGAGGACGAGGAACCGGACGAGGACCGCCCGGCCCGGGCCGTCGGGCGCGCGGAGCGCAAACGCGCGCGCCGTGAGCTGCGCAGTCAGCGGCGCGAGGAGCGCAGGGCAGGGAGGGCCGGGGGC
>NZ_LEKI01000247.1:0-5076 GCF_001029525.1 Nocardiopsis sp. RV163
TGAGCTGCAAGTATGCCGCTCGCTCAGCGGAGAGCTTCCTCGGGCCCTGTGGTACTCGGTTCTTACGGATCTGGAAGTGCATCGCACCCCTTGAACTGGGGTGTTGCAACCACCACTAGAACCCAAGGAGTCAGCCTCGGCCCGCCTCCACCGGGGTGTGGTCCTTACGCGCGGCCCGTCGGGCGCGCAGTCGGCCGACGGCCACGACCAGGCCGATCGTCAGCAGCAGCCCGTAGACGCCCAGGGTGATCCCGCTGTCCACGAGCACCGACACGTCGCCCTGCCCCACGGCCAGCGCGCGGCGCAGCTCCGTCTCGGCCACCGGGCCCAGGACGACCGCGATCAGCACCGGGGCCAGCGGAATGTTGAAGCGGCGCATCATCAGAGCCACCAGGCCCAGGATCAGCATCAGCCACAGGTCCACCATGGACGACGCGGCCGCGTACACGCCCAGGGACGAGAACACCGCGATCCCGGCGTACATGTACGGCTTGGGGACCAGCAGCAGCTTTGCCCACAGCGGCGCGAAGGGCAGGTTGAGGATGAGCAGCATGACACTGCCGATGAACAGGCTGGCCAGCAGCGCCCACACCAGGTCGCCGTCGCGCTCGAACAGCAGCGGACCGGGCTGCATCCCGTACTGCTGGAAGGCGGCAAGCATGATCGCGGCGGTCGCCGAGGTCGGCAGGCCCAGACCCAGCAGGGTGCCCATCGCGGTTCCGGCGGTGGCGCTGGCGGCGGCCTCCGGCGCGGCCACGCCCTCGATGGCTCCCTCGCCGAACTCGTCCTCGCCCCTGCCGCGCCGGGCGCGCCGCGCGGCGAGCTTGCGCTCGGTGCCGTAGGCCAGGAAGGTCGGGATCTCCGATCCGCCCGCCGGGATGGACCCGAACGGCAGGCCGAACAGGGTTCCGCGCATCCAGGCCGGAAGCGTGCGCCGCAGGTCGCCCCGGCTCAGCCAGGGGGTACCGCTGCGCCGCAGGCCACCGCGCGCCGCGTCGCCCGCGTGGGCGGTGGCGGCCACGTGCAGCACCTCACCGATCGCCAGCAGCGCCACGGTCACCGTGATGATGCTGAAGCCCTCGAAGAGCTGGGGCACGCCCAGGGTGAAGCGCTCGGCGCCGCTGAGGCCGTCGATGCCCACCATGGAGATGGCCAAGCCTATACCCAGGGCGATCAGGCCGCGCACGGCCGAGTCCGAGACCACCGCGGAGGTGGCCACGAACGCGAACACGGTGAGCGCGAAGTACTCGGCGGGGCCGAACTGCAGCGCCAACTGCACGATGACCGGTGAGAAGAACGCCACCAGCGCCGTGGACACGATCGCGCCGATGAAGGCGCCGATCGCCGCCGTGGCCAGCGCCTGCGGCGCCCGCCCGCGCTTGGCCATCTTGTGGCCCTCGATGGCGGTGGCGATGGCCGAGGCCTGCCCCGGCGTGTTCATCAGGATGGCGGCGGTGGAATCACCGAACAGCCCGCCGTAGTACACGCCGGCGAACATGATGAACGCGCCGGTGGGATCGAGGTGGAATGTGACCGGCAGCAGGAGCGCGACGGCCATGGAGGAGCCCAGGCCGGGCACCACGCCCACGGCCGTGCCGAGCATGACGCCCAGCAGCGCCAGGAACAGGTATTCGGGGCTCAGCGCGTTGGCGAACCCCGCCATGAGGTTGGTGAGAACGTCCATTTAGAAGATGCCCCCGAGGATTCCGGCCGGCAGGTTCAGGCCCAGGCCGGCGACGAAGGCGAGCTGGATGACCGAGGAGAACACCAGCGACAGCACGGCGTCGAACAGGTACCGGCGGCTGCCCAGGGCGTAGGCGACGCCGAAGAACAGCAGCGCCGCGGACAGCAGCCAGCCCACCGGCTGGAGCAGCAGGATGAACACCGTCAGCGAGGCGACGACGATCCCCAGGCAGCGCCAGTCGATGCGCACGGGACCCGCCTCACCTGCCGGGGCGTCCCCGTCGGTGCCGGCGGTGGCGGCATCGGCGTTCTCCCCGGTGGTCGGCGCTTCGGCGGTGCGGGCCGGACGCAGCAGGACCTGCACGGCCAGGGCCACGCCGGTGGCGCCCATGAAGATCGCGACCAGGGTGGGGAAGAAGCGCGGGCCGGGCGGTTCGGTGCCCGGCGGCACCGGCATGGCGGCGGTCTGCACGGCGATGAACCCGGCGATGCCCAGCACCAGGGCGGCGACCAGCAGTTCGGACCTGCCCCGCCTGGTGGCGGGGCGGCGGGCTCCGTCGCCCGGGTGGGGATGGTGGCGTCGGTACTCAAGACAGGCCCAGTTCCTCGGTGATGGTGGTGATGCGCTCGGTCTCCAGGGCGAGGAACTCCTCGAACTCCTCGCCGGCCTGGAAGGTGTCGTCCCAGCGGTTGCGCTCCAGCGTCCGCGCCCACTCGGGGGTGTCGTGCATCTCGGTGACGATCGCGGTCAGCTCGGCGCGCTCCTCCTCGGTGATGCCGGCCGGGGCCACGAACCCCCGCCAGTTGGGCAGGACCGCGTCGATGTCCTGCTCGGCCAGGGTCGGAACGTCGATGCCCTCGACGCGCTCGTGCGCGGAGACGCCCAGGGCGCGCACGTTGCCCGCCTCGATCTGGTCGCTGAACTCGTTGTAGCCGCTGATGCCCACGTCGACGCTGCCCGACAGCAGCGAGGTCAGCGCCTCGCCGCCGCCGGAGAAGGCGATGTAGTTGACGTCCTGGGGGTCGACGCCGACGTCGGAGGCGATGAGTCCGGCCAGCAGGTGGTCGGTGCCGCCCAGGGAGCCGCCGCCGATCGCCGTCCCGCCCGGGTCATCGCGCCAGGCCTCGGCCAGATCGCCCATGTCCTGGTACGGGGAGTCGTCGGGGACCACGACCACCTCGTAGTCGTCGGCGAGCCGGGCGATGGGGGTGACGTCCTCCAGGTCGTGCGAGGAGTTGTTGACGATGATGCTGCCGATCATGACCGTGCCGGTCACCATCAGCATGTTGGCCCGGCCCTCCTGGCGGACCGCCTGGGCCAGGCCGATGGTGCCGCCCGCGCCGGGGACGTTGACCACCTGGTTGTTGGCGACGATCTCCCCCTCGCGGAAGGCGTTCTGCGCCTCGCGCCCCACCAGGTCCCAGCCGCCGCCGGGCGCGGCGGGCACGATCGTGGTCAGTCGGCTGCGTACGGCCTCGGCGCCGTCGCCGCCGGTCGACGAGGCGTTGACCGCCGCGGCGCCGATGACGACGGCCGCGGCGGCCGCGCCGCCGACGCGCAGAATGCGCTGGATGCTCATGGGGTGGCTCTCTCCGTTGCTGCGGGTCCGCGGTGCGGGCGGGCGCTCGCGGGCCGACGGACCGCCCGAGGCGGGAACGTGGCGGCCGTTACACCGCCCCGTGGCGCCGGTCGCATCCGCACCGGTTTCGAGAGCATGACCCACGGTTTGCCGACCGGTAAATCTTCTGGTCGTTTTGAACACGGAGATTGTTGTGGTCGCCCCGGGTTCCGGCCGGGTCCGCGGCCGCCGAACGCGGGCGGGCAACCACCCTGTGCCGCTCGCGGCGCGCGCAATAGCCTCGTTCCACCCGACGGGAAACGGCCGGTCAACGGCCTGGGACGGGCACGGGTCGGAAGCCGACGCTCCCGGCCGCACGGGTTCCGTGCGCCCTCCCCGCGGCGGGACCGGCAGGTCCGCGCGGCCCCGGAGGGCGCAACGCAACCGCGACCGACGAAGGACGGCCATGACGCTCCTGCTCGCCCACATCAGCGACCTGCACCTGGACGGGACCGACCGCACCACCGGGCGCGCGGCCCGGACCGCGGAGTACCTGCGCGGCCTGGCCCAGGAGCCGGACGCGCTCCTGGTCACCGGTGACATCGCCGAACACGCCACCGCGGCGGAGTACCGCGAGGCGGCCCGGCTGCTGGACCTGCCCTTCCCGGTGCTGGTCTGCCCCGGCAACCACGACGACCGCGGGCGGATGCGCGCGTCGCTGCTGGGCCGGGAGCCGTCCGAGGAGCCGTTCAACCAGCTGCACGAGGTGGGCGGCGCGGCGGTGCTGACCTGTGACTCGACGGTTCCGGGCGAGGACGGCGGCCACCTGGACACGGACACCCTGGTGTGGATCAACGAGACGCTGAGCGCCCTGCCCGACGACCGGCCCGCCCTGCTGGCCCTGCACCACCCGCCCGTGCGGGTCCACCACCCGCTGCCCGACTCCATGCGGTTGGACAACGCAGACGACCTGTCCGGGCTGCTGCGGGCCCACCCGCGGGTGGCGGGAATCCTGGTCGGGCACGCCCACACCGGCGGGGCGTCCACCTTCGCCGGGCGACCCCTGCTGCTGGCACCCGGCGTGACGTGGACGCTGAGCATGCCCTGGGAGGGCGAGCCCGCGGCCGACCGCGACCAGCCCCCGGGGGTGGCCTTCCACATCCTGGACGAGGACCGGCGCCTGACCACGCACTTCCGCGCGGTGGTCTGAACTCGGGCGGGGCCTCACCGAGGCCCGGTCGATGGCCCACGACCGGAACCGGGCGGGCAGGCCACCCGGGCGGTGACGGGAGCAGCCGTCGGCTGGCCCGGTCCGGCGGGGGTCGGCGGCCCCGCGCCCGGGCAGGGGGAGCGTTCTCGGCGCGGCGTGGGATCGGCCCGCGCCGAGAGCCTCCCCGCAGCAAGGGGGCTCCGATCAGAGGAGCATGGCCAACTGGCGGCACTGGGCGACCAGCGTGCCCGTGGCGTCCCAGATCTCCATGTCCTCCTCGTGCAGGCCGCCGGAGACGTGCTTGGTGAAGACCCGGCAGGCCAGCCACCCCGGGGCGGGCCTGGCGCGCACGTGCACACTCAGCTCGACGGTGATCGTCGCGAACTCACCGATCTCCAGGACCGCGGGCGGAGCGAAGTCCACCATCGAGGCCAGCGCGTGGGTGTCGGGTTCGCGCCCGTCGGCGAAGCGCATCCAGAACTCGGCGTACGGGCGGCCGTCCCTCCCGCCGTCCAACCAGCCCGGCCGCCCGGGGTAGCGGTAGTCGACGCTGCGCGCGATGCCCAGCCCCTCGGGGTTGTCGAACTCGGGCGGGACGTGGCAGTCCTCGGGGGCGGGCAGGCG
>NZ_LEKI01000248.1:0-4913 GCF_001029525.1 Nocardiopsis sp. RV163
CCCGGGGCGGGCCGCCAGGGCCACCCGCGGGTCCGCGGGGGGCCTGGCCCGAGGAGGCGCCGGACGCCGACGCGCTGGTCGCTCGGTTCCGGGCGCGGTTCCAGGAGCCGCCCGCGGGCGTTTGGCACGCCCCCGGGCGCCTGGCTGTCATGGGCGAGCACACCGCGGCCGGCGCGGGGGCCGGGCTGTACGCCGCCCTGCCCTGGGGCGTGACGGCCGCCGTGGGCACCGCTCCGGACCCGGGCGTGCACGTGGCCGCCCCGAGCGGCCCGCTGCGCACCCGGGACGCGGCGGCGCGCGCGGTGGCCGGGGCCGTGGCCGCCGCGCGCCGGACGGGTGTCCTGGACGGCGACACGGGCGTGCGCGCGGTGCTGGACGCGGACCTGCCCGAACACGCCTCCCTGGGCTACACGTCCGCCGTGGGCGCGGCGGTGGCACTGGCCCTGGCCGACCTGGGCGGCGGCCCCCCGCCCGAGGGGGCCACCGCCGACCAGCGGGTGGCCCTGGCGGCCCGCCCCGGGTGCGCGGTCCGGGTGAACCTGAGGAGCCTGCGCAGCACCGTGCTGCCCTTCGACCTCGCCGGGGCCGGGCTGAGGCTCGTGGTGGTGGACACCGGCGCCCTGCCCCGGCGCGACCTGCGCGCGGCCCGCTCCGCCGAACTGGAGCGCGCGCAGCGCACGCTCGGGCCGCTGCGCGCCGTCCAGGACCTGTCCGGGGCGCTGGCTAGCCTGCCGGACCCCGTGCTGCGCCGCCGGGTCGAGTACGCGGTGACCGAGGTGCACCGGCTCAACGCGGTCGTGGGGCTGCTGCGGGCCGGACGCTTCGGAGAGGTCGGGCCGGTCCTGTCCGCCTCCCACCTGTCACTGCGCGGCTTCGGTCTGCCCACGCCGGAGGTGGAACTGGCCGCGGAGACCGCCGCGCGGGCCGGAGCGCGCGGGGTGCGGATGTCTGGCTGGGCGGGGACCGTGCTGGCCCTGGCCGCCGAGGAGCGTGTGGAGGGGATCGGCGAGGCGCTGGCCCGGGAGTTCCGCGCCGACGGCCGGGTCCCCCCGCGCGTGCGCGCCGCCGTGCCCTCCGCGGGCGCGCACCGGCTTCGCTGAGCCCGTCGGGCCGACGGGTCCGGGCCCGGTGCGGAGGCGGCCGCGCGGCGGGAGCCCTCGGGCTTCCCGGAGGCCGAACCGGGACATTGCGCCGAACCCCGCTACCCTTTTCGCGATCACACAGGGTGGAAGTAAGCGACGAGGCGATCCACGACGCTGAGCAGATGGGCGATGCGATGGCTGACCGACGGAACCGTGACGACCCCGGTCGCACCGGTGAGCACGACAGACAGGGCGTGTTCCGGCGCGGCGGGTCCCCGGGCGGGCCGGACGAGTTCGAGAAGCTCTACCGCCCGCGCGAGTCCGAGCAGAGGGTGGTCGGCGAGACGCGTCGGCTCCCGCCCGCCGAGGACGTGCCCCCCGCACGGCCGAGGCGGCCCCAGAGGCCTCGGCAGTCGCAGAGGTCCCGGCGCACCCACAGCGCCGGACGCGTCTACGACGGCCGCGGCATCGAGCGCAGGCGCAAGGAGCGCAAGCGGCGGCTGGCCACCACCGTCACTGTGACCGTGCTGGTGCTGGTCGTTCCCCTGGTCTTCGTCGGCGGGTTCTACGTGTACGCGAACTCGCGGCTGGAGCGGGTGGAGGCCCTGCTGGACTACGAGGGCCGCCCGGACGGACAGCCCGGCACGACCTACATGGTCGTCGGCTCCGACAGCCGCCAGGGCCTGTCCGAGGAGCAGATGGACGAGATGGCCACCGGCTACGCGGAGGGCCGCCGGACCGACACCATCATGGTGCTCTACATCCCCGACGAGGGCGACCCCACCATCGTCAGCGTCCCCCGCGACTCCTACGTCCCCCTCGCCGTCCCCGGTTACGCCGACAACAAGATCAACACCGCCTTCGCCGACGCCGTGTGCGGCACGAACGACGCGGGCGAGGAGGTCTGCGGCGGCCCCGCCCCCCTCGTGGAGACCTTCGAGCGCGCCTCGGGCGTGCGCATCGACCACTACGTGGAGATCGGCATGGGCGGCTTCGTCGACATCGTGGACGCGGTGGGCGGCGTGGAGCTGTGCCCGGAGGAGGCCATGGCCGACCCCAAGGCCGGGCTGGACGTCGAGGCGGGCTGCCAGACGATGGACGGCGGCACCGCCCTGGGCTACGTGCGCACCCGGGCCACACCGCGCGCCGACCTGGACCGCATCGCCCGCCAGCGCGAGTTCTTCTCGGCGCTGGTCCAGACGGCCAGCGCGCCCTCCACGCTGTTCAACCCCTTCGAGTCCGTCCCGCTGGTGCTCGCGGGCACCGACACCTTCATGGTGGACGAGGGCGACGACCTGCGGCACCTGGGCAGCATGCTCCTGGCGATGCGCGGCGGTACGCAGACCACCGCGATCCCCGTGGGCCAGACCCCCACGCTGGACGGGGTCGGCTCGGTGGTGATCTGGGACGAGGCGCGCTCCGAGGAGATGTTCGCCGCCATGCGGGCCGGGGAGCCGATCCCCGAGAGCGCCTTCCAGGAGTAGACCGGAGGCCGGGCCGCCGCGGGCCGTGGGAGGGCGGACGGTCCGGGGAAAGGCGAAGGGCCCGTCGCCGAGGCGACGGGCCCTTCTTCGTGACGTTCCGTACTGTGCGCGCCTACCCCCCAGCGGGCGCACGGCCGGCACGTCGGTCAAAGTGGCAGAGGAGCCGAAACCCGCTCTGGCCTGCCGATTCTCACCGGCACGTCTCCACAATAGGTCAAAGTTCGCTTAAGGTGCGAATCCTATGCACGTGGCCTATGTCGCACCCTCGGGCCTCTGCGGTGGTCCGGCGTTGCCATCCTGCCACCGCCGACCCGCGCATGTACGCCGAACACGGGAAACACGCCGGGAAACTTTGGCCGAACGCGGGTCCAGAACCCCGCGAAGGCCGCGTTTGCGACACCCGGCCCTTCGGGGGGCGGGTCCCGCCCGCCCCCCGACACGGCGAAGCCCGGCCGCCCCCGGAGGGGCGACCGGGCGTGAGCGGGGTCTCACCCGGACCGTCGGGATCAGGACCGTCCGGGCCCGCCGCGTGCACCGCCGCGCGGACGGAGCGCTGGGGCTCAGGCCAGGCGCTTGGCGAGGTTCTCGTCCAGCGCGGCCAGGAACTGCTCCGTGGTCAGGAACTCCTGGTCGCCGCCGACGAGCAGCGCGAGGTCCTTGGTCATCTGGCCGCCCTCGACGGTCTTGATGACGACGTCCTCCAGGGTGTTGGCGAACTCGACGACCTTGGGGGTGTTGTCGAGCTTGCCCCGGTGCTCCAGGCCGCGGGTCCACGCGAAGATGGAGGCGATCGGGTTGGTGGAGGTGGGCTTGCCCTGCTGGTGCTGGCGGTAGTGGCGGGTCACCGTGCCGTGGGCGGCCTCGGCCTCGACCGTACGGCCGTCCGCGGTGCGCAGGACGGAGGTCATCAGGCCGAGGGAGCCGAAGCCCTGGGCGACGGTGTCGGACTGCACGTCACCGTCGTAGTTCTTGCAGGCCCAGACGTAGCCGCCCTCCCACTTGAGCGCCGCGGCGACCATGTCGTCGATGAGGCGGTGCTCGTAGGTCAGGCCCGCGGAGTCGAAGCGGTCCTTGAACTCGGTCTCGAAGATCTCCTGGAACACGTCCTTGAACATGCCGTCGTAGGCCTTGAGGATCGTGTTCTTGGTGGACATGTAGACCGGGTAGTTGCGGTCCAGGCCGTAGTTCAGGCTCGCGCGCGCGAAGTCCTCGATGGACTTGCGGAAGTTGTACATGCCCATCGCGACGCCGCCCGCCTCGGGGAAGTCGGCGATGTCGAACTCGACCGGCTCGCTGCCGTCGGCCGGGGTGTAGGTCATGGTGACCGTGCCGGGGCCGGGCACCTTGAAGTCGGTGGCCTTGTACTGGTCGCCGTGGGCGTGGCGGCCGATGATGACCGGCTTGGTCCAGCCCGGGACCAGGCGGGGCACGTTCTCGCAGATGATGGGCTCGCGGAAGACGACGCCGCCGAGGATGTTGCGGATGGTGCCGTTGGGCGACCGCCACATCTTCTTGAGGCCGAACTCCTCCACCCGGGCCTCGTCCGGGGTGATGGTGGCGCACTTGACGCCGACGCCGTGCTCCTTGATGGCGTTGGCCGCGTCGACGGTGATCTGGTCGTCGGTGCGGTCGCGCTCCTCGATGCCCAGGTCGTAGTACTTCAGGTCGACGTCGAGGTAGGGGAGGATCAGACGGTCCTTGATGAAGGACCAGATGATCCGGGTCATCTCGTCGCCGTCGAGCTCGACTACGGGGTTCTCGACCTTGATCTTGGCCATGGCTGTGTGGCTGTCCCTTCAGTCTTCGCTGCCGCCTCGTGCGCAGCGGGCCCGCGTCCGGCTCGTGGCCGGAGGCCGGTCCGCGCACCCGGCGGTCCACCGGTCCCGTCCGGGGTCCGTGCTCCCCGGCGGGCAGGTGGCTTCTCGGTGTCGCGGTATCTCGACGTCAAGCTTATTCGACGCCTAAGCGGACAGTTGCGGCGCCACCCATGCCAGCACGATCAGCAGGACCGCGAGGGTGGTCAGGGTGAGCAGGTCGATCCACCGGCGGCGCACGGCGAGCATCCCGACCCAGTCCCGGGGCAGGAGCACCCGGAAGGTCGCCGCCAGCAGCAGCGCGCCCGCGATGATCGCCGGTCCGCGCTTGAAGTAGGCCGCGGCCACGACCACGATCCCCGCCGCGAGCGCCGACATGACCAGGAAGTAGGGCACCTGCGAGAGCCAGTACGGCGCCTCGGGCCCCTCCGCGGTCGGCTCCCGCGCCACCTCCCCGGAGTCCGCCCCGGAGTCCCTGGCTGAGCCGCCGCCGGGCTCGGGCCCCTCGGGGCCGTCCCCGCCCGGCGCTCCCC
>NZ_LEKI01000249.1:0-4881 GCF_001029525.1 Nocardiopsis sp. RV163
CTCCTCCCCCCGCTCACCGCCCCCGCGCACCAGCCCGCTGAAGAAGACCTCCGTCAGCTCCGAGGGCGTGGCGCGGCCGAGCACGTCCTCGCAGACCGCCTCCACCAGGCGCGGGTCCAGCGGCACGGCGGCCAGGGCCACGGCCAGGTCGAACGCCTCGGGACTGGCCAACTGCCGGAAGCGCCGCGCCTCCCGTTCGGCGTCGAAGACGGTTTCCCCGGCGTCCGGCGCCCCGTCGGAGGCCGCGCCCTCTCCCGCGGGGAAGCGCGCGGTGTGCGCCCACAGGCGCCCGGGGCCCCTGCCCATCGCGAAGACGGCCCAGTCCCGGATCGTCCCGGGGTCCAGCGTCAGCACCGGAACGAGCGCGCCCGGCTCGCGCTTCTCCTCCTCCGGGCCGGTGAGCGTGCGCTCCCGCACGTACCCGGTGTTCGCGGCGCAGGGGCCGGCGGCCCGGGGCGCGGCCAGCTCCATAGGGGCGGTGGCGATGGCGCCGCGCCGCCACAGGCGGGGCTGGAGCAGGTGGAGGATCGCGACCGAGCCGCGGTCCGCGGCCTCGGCGACCCAGTCCTGGAACCCGGGGTCGCGCCAGGCGCCGCCGAGCCCGTCGGTGAGGAACAGGACCACGTGCGCGCGGCCGCCGCCGAGGCGGCCGGGGCGCCCGTGGACGTCGCGCAGCCCGGGGCTGCCGGCGCGCCCGGAGTCGAAGTACAGGGAGGCGACCTCGCGGAAGATCCCGCCGGAGCGCGCGAGCCGGACGAACTCGGCGGCCAGGCCGCGCTGGAAGGCCATGGTGACGCCGTCGTCGACGAGGAGGGTCAGGCTCACCACCCGTTCCCGCCGCGCGCACGGACGCGGCACCACCGGGACTCCGGCGCCCTCGCGCTCGTCCTCGGTCCAGTGGAGGCTGTCCAGGAGCGAGCGCGCGTAGTTGCGCGCGGTGCCCTCCGGGTCGACGCCGTCCGGCCGCCCCCGGGGCTCGGTGAGGTGGAAGGGCCCCAGCGCGGCGACCAGTTCCTGGCGCCGTTCCAGGACCGGCTGGACGAACCCGTGGGCCTCCGTCGGCGGCCCGTCGTCCCCCGGGGTGCGGCGCGGCCGCGGGGGCGTTCCCCCGTGGCCGGGCGGCGGGTCCGGGGCCGGACCTCGGGGCGCGGCGGCGCTCTCCCCGCCGGTCGCCGTCCCGTCGCCGGGGAGCCCCTGGGACCGGGCGGTCCCGGTGTCCGTGCCGGACGGCGGGGAGGACCGCGCGGCCCCGGGCTCGCCCGCGCCGGCACCGGCCTCCCCCGGCGGCGGCCCGTCGGCGGGAGGCGCCGGGAAGACCGGGCGGTCGCGGCGCGCGGCCCCGGCACGCGCCTGGAGGGCCGCCAGGTGGAGCGCGTCCGCCCACTCCGTGGGGGTGAGGCCGCCCGGGGGGCCGCCCGACCGGTCGCCGGAGCCCCGGGGGCGGTCGTCCCCCGGCTGATGCGCGGGGCTCATCCCGGGGTTTCCGTGAGGCGGTGCCAGAGCAGGTCGGAGAGGTGGCGGACCTGCTCGGGCCCCGGCTCGCCCTGTCCCATGGCGCCGACCAGGTGCACGGCGTTGAGTAGCTGGTCCACGGCCAGTGCGTGGCCGTCAGCGCTCCTGCGCAGGAACTCGGTGACCAGGGTCCGCGTGCCGGTGGGCGGATCGCCGTCGAAGTGCCCCGCCACGGCGGCCACCAGTTCGTCCTCGTCCGGCAGCCCCATCCGGACCGGAATGCAGCGGCGCAGGAAGGCGGGCGGCAGGTCCCGGTCGTCGTTGCAGGTCACCACCGTGACGGGGAAGGCCGAGCACAGGACCTCGCCGCGTTCGAGCACCGCCGTGCGGCCGGGGTCGTCGGTGGCCACCCGGATCCTCCCGGCGACGTTGGCCAGTCGGCCCAGCTCGGGAACGGTGTAGCCGCCGTTCTCGAAGAGGTCGAGCAGGTCGCCGGGCAGGTCGAAGTCGCCCAGGTCGAAGTCGTCGACCAGGAGCACGCGGGGCAGCCGGGTGGGCAGGAAGGCGGTGCCCAGGGGCCCCAGGGTGAGGTAGCGGCCGATCGACTCGGCGCTGCTGCGCAGGTGTGCGTCGGCCTCCGCTCCGTCGGCGCCCGTGTAGCTGAGGTCCCTGGCGCCCCGGGCGCGGTTGCGGGCGTTCTCCAGGTTGAGGTCGTGGATCTGGGTGAGGGGGTCGTAGGCGTACAGGCCCTCGCGCACGGTGCTGCGGCTGGTGACGGCCCAGCGCAGGACGCGGCCCAGGCCAAGTTCGCGGGAGATCTGGTGGGCGAGGCTGGACTTGCCGATCCCGGGCGGGCCCACCAGCAGCAGGGGGCGGCGCAGGCAGATGGCCGCGTTGACCTTGTCCAGCAGCCGGCGGCGGTGCGGCCCCAGGGGAACGGGGAAGCTCCGGGGCCGGACGGGGCCCAGGTGGCGCTCGCTCTCGGCGGCGGGGCCCCCGGCCCGCGGCCCCGGGTCGTAGAACGGGGGGTCCACGCCGGTCCCGGCGGGGTCCGGCCCGCCGCCGTAGGTGCGCCACCGGGGAGGCGGGGGGAGCTGGGCGGCGAGGTCCAGGTGCGGGCGGGGCTGACCTGTGCCGTGGAAGATCCACCACCCCGGCGCGGAGCTGGTCGATCCGGGTTCGGCTGATGTGGTCATGGCAGGCCCTTCGAGCCGCGCCCAAGGGGGGCTGTCGGATGCTGTGGGGGTGTCATCGGTCTGGGGGCGGGCAGAACCGGAAGGGTGTCGTGGTAGAAGACGGCGACCTCGAAGCTTTCTTCGATGTACCCGGTATCGTCCGGGGAAACGCATCCGGAACGCGATTGGTGGAGCGCCTTGGGAAGCGCTCGTATTCTTTCGGGCGGCACCATTACCTCCCGTCCCACCTTCCCCAGATTGAGCCACGGACTTGCCCCCGGCCCATTATCGGCGGAACGCCAGACCACGACCGGAACCCCGATCATGAGCGCCGACCAGACCGGCATGTGGCACTCGTCCAGATGGGAGGGAACGGAGAGGGCGACGATCCTGTCGTCCTGGAGCCTTTCGACCAGGGGTTCGCGGTAGGTCCGCCCGCCCCTGCGCCTCCTCTGCCCGGCCTCGTGCGCGGTGTCCAGGTGCAGGACCTCGCGCGCGCTCGCGAGCCCCTCCCACCGGCGGGCGCAGGTACGCCGGGCCTGCTCGGTGTCGCCGCGCGCGGCGTCCACCAGCTCCTCCGCCCGGTAGACCACCTGGGCCCGCGCGCCGAGTCTGCGGTCCCCCTCGCCGGCCTCCTGCCAGCGCTCGGCCTCCAGGCGGCGGAGCAGGTCCAGCCGCGCGACCAGCTCGACCCGTACGCCCTCGTGGTATCCCGTGCGGTGGTCCACCTCCAGCAGGGTGAGCAGGCCGCCGACGTGGGCGCCGATGCGCTCGGCCTCCATGTGCGGGGTGTGGCCGTGGCCGCAGAAGTCCGGGGGCCTGCCCCGCCTCTCACTGAGCACCGTCCAGTACTCGACGTCGTACCGGTCCCTGCTCCGGCCCTGGGTGACGTGCACTACGAGCCGGGCGGGCGCGCGAGGGCCGGGCGGCGCGGCCGTGCCCTCGCGCCGCCCGCCGCCCCAGAGCAGGAGCAGGTCGGCGCAGTCGCGCAGCGGGACGGCGCAGGGCAGCAGGGAGCAGAAGATCCGCAGCGGGAGTTCGGCGTCCTCGGGCACGGTCATCTCGGTCAGGTCCACGAGCCGGTCCCAGGCCGTGTGCGGCGGTGCCTCAGCCGGGGCGAGCCGGTCGGTCCGGGCGGTCTCGAAGGCCTCCGCGACCAGGTCCGGGGAGTGCTCCGCCAGCTCCCGGCGGACGAGGTCGACGTCGGCGTCTGTGCTCCCCTCGGGCAGGAGGCGGTACAACTGCTCCCACTCCTCGGCGTGGACCAGCGGCTCCGCGGCCCGGGCCGCCGCCAGCGAGCTGCGGCCGTGCTCCTCCAGGTAGAGGATCCAGCGCAGGAGGCAGCCCAGACGCACCTGCTCCCGGCACAGGCGTACCAGGTGGCGGGCGAACTCGACCGGAGAGCCCTCCAGGCGCAGGTTGCGGCGGACCCGCGTCGGAAGCTGGTAGGCCAGCTGCTCGCGCGCGTCCGGGAGGAGGACGCACCGGAGCGCGCACAGGGCGTCGACCAGGTCCTCGAACCCGCCGTCGGCCGGGAGCGGCCGCCGCGCGCCCTCAGACGGCGGCCGTCCTCCGATCGGGGCCTGGCCCCCTGCCGTGGCCGTCGTCTCGCTCACCCGGACGGGCTCCCCAGGAGGGGGGCCGCGGCCTCGCGGACCCGGAGCATCCCCGCGCTCCCGTCCTCCCTCGCGTCGAGGAGGGCGAGCACCTCGTCGAGGAGCCCGTACTCACCGTGGGCGAGGGCGACCAACTGCGCGGCGAAGGAGAGCAGGTCCTGGTCGGCGCGGAGCCTGCGGCGCAACCGGGGGTCGAGTGCGACGTACAGGTCCAGGCGCAGGTCGGGCAGGAGCAGTGTGCGCAGGTCGGTCATCGCCCTGGCGGTACGCGTGAGCGCCTCCCGTTCGCCGTTCGCCGCCGCTCCCGCGGCGGTCCGCTCGGTCGGCCACACCCGGGGGATCGCCTCCATAGGAATCATCCAGCCCGCCCTGCCGCTGCCGGTCGCCTCGCAGAGCAGACCGAGGAGGGCGTTCCCCTTCTCCTCTCGGACGCCGCTGCCGCTGAAGCCGGGCAGGACGGTGAACCCCGCGCGGGAGTCGACGTCGATCTGGACGTAGCCGAAGCGGCTGCCCCCGGTACCGGCGGCCCGGCCGGTCACCCAGAGGCCGGTCTCGGCGCGGGGGAAGCCGAGGACGCGGACCCGGTCGCCGACGGCTGGTGGTGGGAGGAGGCCGCCCGTGAACCCGAGGGCCAGGGC
>NZ_LEKI01000024.1:0-47545 GCF_001029525.1 Nocardiopsis sp. RV163
GGTGGGACACGGTGCTCCCGTTCGGCGGGCGGGGCACACGGGACGGGCCCGAACGCGCGGTCCCGTTCAGTGTTTCGGGTGCACCGAATTCTACCTGTCGTTCATGAAAATGTGTTGTCGTGAAGGAGAGCGAAATATCTGGGTGTTTTTTGTGAGGGATAGGTGTATTTGGATAAAAAAGTTAAGAAAAGGGTGTTATGTGCGGCACCCGGGCCGTCCGCCTCCGGCGACGGACGGCCAGGACGGGCTGGTCAGGAGGCCGGTACCGGTTCAGGGGTCCGACGGCGGGGGCGACCCCACGGCATGAGGCGGTCCACGCAGAGGCGGCCGCCCGTGAACCCGAGGGCCAGGGCCACGGCGCCGAGGACGAGCACGAGCTCGAAGCCGCCGACCAGCGGGTCGCCGACGTGGGCGAAGAAGTAGGCGCCGGCCATCATGAAGGCCAGGAGGATTCCGGCCAGGGGCAGGGCGAACCCGATGATGAGGGCCAGTCCGGCTCCCACCTCGATGCCCGCCCCCAGGAGCGCGGCGAACTGCGGGAAGGGGATCCCCATGGACGCGAAGCCCTGGGCGGTGCCTTCGAGGTCGGACATCTTCGGCCAACCGTGCGCGATGAAGACGACGCCGACCACGACTCTGGCGAGCAGCGCGACGACGTCCCTCACGCGGGACATGAGCGGATTATCGGTCATAGCGGTTCCTGTTCCTGTGAGCGGGTAACCCAGGAGGAGGTCGTGGCCTCGCACCGTTGCTTGAGGATGCAACCTTTTCCTGGGAAAGCAGATGATAGTACGCATCGGCCCGAACACATAGAGTGCCAACGGGGGATATTTCTCCCCCTCGGCGTCCGCCCTGGTGAGAGTCGGCGACAGAACGCGACTCAGCCCCGGCGCGCCGCACCGGCCGACCCCGTGTACCGCGACTCCTCGCCACCGGGGTCGAGCACGCCGAGCATGGACTCCGCGATCCCCCGCAACTGCTTGACCTGGTCCTCGGTGAGCGCGTCGAAGAGCACGCGCCGAACCTCGTGCACGTGGCCCGGCGCCGCCTCGCGCAGCACGGCCGCCCCCTGGGGGGTTAGCTCGGCCAGGGTGGTGCGCCGGTCGTCCGGGCGCTTGAACCTGCGGACCAGGCCGTCCCCCTCCAGGCGGGCGACCGCGTGCGAGAGGCGGCTGGGCGAGGAGCGCAGCCTCTTGGCCAGGCCGGTCATCGTCATCACGCGCTCGGGCGCCTCGGACAGCTTCACCAGGATCTGGTAGTAGGCGTGGGACATGCCGGAGTCCTGCCTGAGCTGCCGGTCCAGCGCCCCGTCCAGCAGGTGGACGGCAGCCAGGAAGGTCCGCCACGTCTGCTGTTCGCCCTCGTCGAGCCACCGCGTCTCGGCCATCGGGCCCGTGCCCCCAGGGATAACTTGAGAGTTCAACTATGTTCTGGTCAAATATCTATCTTCCAGGCATCTGAGAGCGGCCGCGGCACGGCGGCCCCGCACGCCCGAGCGCGGTCCGCCGGTGTCGGCACACTGGAAGGACGCCCCGCCCACCGTCGGCGCCACGGCGGGCGGAATCCCTCTGACCTACGGACTTCCGGGGTTCCCCGCAACGCTACTACGGAGTCACATGCGCCGCCCCGGTTACGCCCCGCCCCGTTCGGGGCCACCGGCCGCCCGCCTCCGGAGGCGTGTCGGCGAGCTGCCTGTCGCAGTGTTGGACCGTCGGCTTCACGGCGGAGGGGGTCGGCTACCGCACCGCGGAGCACTACATGACGGCCGCCGAGACCCGCCTGTCCGGTGACGCCGAGGCGGAGGAGCGAATCCTCGCGGCGGACCGCCCCCGGGACGCCGAGTTCGGCCGGAACCCGGAGCTGCGCGAGTTCCTGCTGGGCACTGGCAGGCGGGTGCTGGTGGAGGCCAGCCCCCGCGACAGGGTGTGGGGCGTCGGACTGGGCGCCGAGAACGACGACGCGCGGGTCCCCGAGCGCTGGCGGGGGCTCAACCTGCTGGGGTTCGCCCTGATGGAGACCCGGGCCCGCCTGGCCGCGGCTCCGTGACACCGGGTCCGTTCCGCGCCGGACCGACGCGGGCGGAGTCGCGCGCCCCGGCCCCTGGCCCCCGTGTCCCCGTTGGCGCGTTAAAAGAGACGTATCGTGCGTGTTGTGTAGTTACCAGAGGATTTTTCCGAATCGCATCCCGTGATCACCGCCGGATCACCCGAATTTCATCCGCTGTATCCGTGGTTACGGCTCCGGCGTTCCCACGACAGGAGTAGAGTCCAGACCGCGGACGGCATGGTGCTTCCGGCACCGCACCCGTTCCCCGGAGCGCTCCGGGTCTCGGCGTTCCCGCCGCCACCCGTCAGACGCTCGCGCGGCCCGACCACGTACGCCCGCCGCACGCTCCGGGAGACCGGTTCACCCACGCGCACCCTCCGGTGCCGCACGCGGTCCGGGAACGCACCGTCCTTCTTCCATCCAGGACGAACCACACTCCAGGGACTTCCCATGGCCTATTACCGCGTCCAGTTGCGCGACGGCTCCGACCACACGCTCCAGGCGGTGCGCATGCGCACCGACGCACGCAGCCTCTATCTGGAGGAGCGCACCGCCGGAGCGTGGACCGAGGTGTTCTCGAACCCGATCACGGAGGTGGAGCGCGTCCAGCGCCGCTTCACCGAGAACGACGGCACGTGGACCTGGCTGAGCGAGCGCCTGCCCGCCCCAGTCGGCGGCGTCCGCGCCTGGTGAGGCCACGACCGGGCGGAGGCGTCCGCCCGGACCCCGCGGGCGTCCCGGCTCTCCGCTTCCCGTTCTCCGGCGCGGCCCCCGGCGGGAGCCGGGCGCGGCGGGCGTGAGGGTCCGGAGTCACGGACCCCTGCCCTGTGTCCTGCTCCTCCCGGACCGGCACCCCTCTTGCTTGGCGTTCATCGAGCAGGAGGGGACGGGGAAAGCTGGATACCGTGGGCGGCGGGTCCGCGACCCCCCGCACGGGCCCGGAGTACCCGACGGGGTGCAGGAAGTGGAGAGACCAGGATGAGCGAGACGACCCCGGCGCCGGACACCCGCGCCCCCTCCGGCGCCGAGGCGCCGACACCGCGGAGGCGGGTGAACCGGCGCGAGCAGATCCTGCGCACGGCGGCCGACGTCTTCGCCTCGCGGGGCTTCCACAACACCTCGCTGGCCGACATCGCGGCGACGCTCAGCATCACCCCGGCGGGGGTCCTGCACCACTTCGGCTCCAAGACCGACCTGCTCACCGCCGTCCTGGAGCTGCGCGACGACACCGACCCGGCGCCGGAGGGCAGCAGGATGCTGGACCACCTGGTGGCGACCGCCGAGCGCAACGCCGAGCGGCCGGGGACCACGCAGCTCTACGCGGTGCTGTCGGCGGAGAGCGCCACCGACGAGCACCCGGCGCAGGACTGGTTCCGGGACCGCTACACGGTGCTGCGCGAGGAGATCGCGAACGCCGTGCTGGACCGGCTGGAACCGGGGCGACGGGAGGCCGCGGACACGCCGGGGCCGGACGGGCACACCCCGGCGCAGGCGGCGGCGTCGGCGGTCATCGCCGCGATGGACGGGCTCCAGGTGCAGTGGCTGCTCGACCCGGGCGCCGTGGACATGGCCGCCGTCACCGAGCTGGTGATCGACTCCGTGGTGGCCCGGCTGTCCCGACGGGACTGACCGGGCGGGCGCCCGGGGCGGGCCCGCCGCCTCCCGCGGGGGCCGCGGAACGCCGGAGGGGGCGCCGGGAACCGTGCGGTTCCCGGCGCCCCCTCCGGCGTCGGGCGGGCGGTTACTGCTCGCCGTGGACGGAGCCGGGGGTGCCCGAACCGTCGGTCACCTGCGGCTCGCCGGTCGCGCTCTCGGCCAGCCACTCGTCCCAGGACATCTGCCAGAAGCCCCAGCCGTTGTTCCACTCCAGCTCGCGGTCGGTGCCGGTGGTCTCCATGACGTCGCCCATGAGGGTGTTCTCGAAGATCCAGCGGGCGTCGTCCATGCGCAGGTTGGTGCAGCCGTTGGAGGTGTTGGCGCTGCCGATGTTGCCGTTGTAGGAGGCCTCGTGCAGGAACTCGCCGCTGTCGCTGGTGCGGACCGCGTACTGCACGTCCACGTTGTAGGCGCCGGGGGTGCCCTCGGGGATGCCCACCGTGGAGGAGTCCATGGTCATCTGCTCGTAGCGCTGCATGAGCACGTGCGTGCCGGAGGTCGTGGTGTCGAAGCGGCGGCTGGCCTTGCCGTTGCTCACCTCGATGGTGCGGTCGTGCTCACCGTCGATGTCGACGACCAGCTCGTGGTCGGGCACGTGCATGGTCATGATCAGCTCGCGGCCGACCTCGAAGTCGATGCGGTGGTTCTCCACGCCGTAGACGCCCTCGGACGCCTCGACGCCCGCGAGGCGCAGGTCGACGCTCACGGACTGGTGGGGCTCCCAGTACTCCTCCGGCCGGAACACGGCCATCGTGTCGGTCTCCCAGTTCCAGGCGCCCTGGACGCCCTGCTCGGAGATGACCTCCATGGAGTTCTCGACCTGCGCCTTGTTGGTCACCGGCAGGTCGAAGTTGATGACGATCGGCATGCCCACGCCGACGGTGTCACCGGAGACGGGCCAGTTGGAGGCGAGTTCCAGACGCTGACCGGCGACCGCCTCCAGGGTGGTGAACTCCTGGACGACCTCGGTCTCCTCACCGGCGTCGTTCTCGGCGGTCGCGGTGACCACGACCTCCGCGCCGGGGCGCAGGTTCCAATCGCTGACCCACTCGGTCGCGTCACCGTTGAGGGTGCCGGTCATGGCGTAGAGGTCGGGGTCCTGCGACCCGCCCTCGCCCTCCGCCGCGGCCTCGGTGGCGACGGCCTGCTCCACCTGGACGTCCGTGATGACACCGCTCTCGGCGGTGACCTTGACGGGGGAGTCGGGCGCGACCTCCTCGGCACCGCTCTCGGGGGTGATCACCAGTTCCACGGGGTCGGCGCCGGCCGCGTCGGTACCGCCGCCCTGGGTCTCGGCCTCACCCGACGTGCAGGCCGTCGCGGCCAGCGCCAGCACTGCCAGTCCGATACCGAAACGACGCGCCACCGCCGGAGCTGTCTTGCCCGTCACGTCTGGTTACCTCCATGTCATGCCTGAAACGCCATCCACGCAAGTAAGACGCACACCCACCGAAAAGGTTCTGAAATCTCATGCATCGGTATAGAGCGGTTATCTGAGGCGTGGGACGTGGGGGACTCCGGAACCGAAGACGATACACCCCGGGGGTACACCTCGATTCCCTACGGGTATGAGGTTACGGCCATCCATAACCGGCCTTGGACACCGGGGCGACCCTCCGCCTAAAATCCTGTCCGAACGTTCAGGTTTCTTCTCCGGAGGAACCTGGCCAAACGCCCGGTCCTCCGCCGGAAGGAACGCAGTGCCCTGGCTCTGGCTGGCCGGAGCGATCACCGCCGAGGTGGTCGCCACCACCTCACTCAAGCTCTCCGAGGGCTTCAGCCGCCCGCTGCCCTCGGTCGTCGTCGTGGTCGGTTACGTCGGGGCCTTCCTCATGCTCAGCCAGTCCCTCACCCGGGGCATCGACCTCGGCGTGGCCTACGGCGTGTGGGCGGCCGTGGGCATCGCGCTGGTCGCGATGATCGGCACGCTGCTCTTCGGCGAGTCGCTCACCTGGGTCCAGATCGGCGGGATCGCGCTGATCATCGCGGGGGTCATGGCCCTGGAACTGGGCGGGCGGCACTGAACGTCCACGACACGGCGTCCGTCTGCGGGGACATCGCCGACGGACGCGGACGCGAGGGCGAGCGGCGCCGCCTTGGACGGCCTGCTCTTTCGGTCCCGCGCCGCCCCCGGTCCGACGGCCGAGGACGTGTACCGCACGCTCAGCCGCCTGGTGTCGCGCGCGCCGCGTAGCGCGCGGGAGGGGTGCCCAGAACGGCGGTGAACTCCCTGGTCAGGTGGGACTGGTCGCTGAACCCGAGTTCGGCGGCCAGGCTCCCCCAGTCGGGCGGCGCGCCCTGTCTGGCCCGCTCGGCGGCCTCGTAGAGCCGGTACCTGCGGATGACCGCCTTGGGCCCGAGGCCGACGTGGTCGGCGAAGCGGCGCTGGAGCAGGCGTACACCCATCCCCTCGCGCAGGGCGAGCCCGGACACGTTGACCACCGAGGGGTCGGCGGCCACCCGCTCCACGACGTCGCGGGTGTCCTCGGCCGGGTGACGCTCCGCGGGGAGCAGTTCGGCCAGGGCGCGGTCGACCAGGGCCATGAGGGCGAGGGGACCGGACGTCCCGGACGTCACCGCGCCGTCGAGGACCCCGCCACCGCCGAGGGCGCCGAAGACCTCCGACGCGGGGAGAGCGGTGTCCACGATCGTGTTCACGGGCCCGCCGAGGAACGGGCGGAACCCCGCGGGCCGGAACATCACCCCGAGCGCCCAGCCCCCGCCCTCCAGGCGGCGCTCGGTCACCTCGGTGGTCGGGCCGTGCACCGTCGCGGTCCCACCGGTGAACACCAGGTTCACGACGGGGTGGGCCAGGACCCGCTGGGTGTACGGCTCGCGGCCGGTCAGGTTCCACGAGGCGAGCCAGTAGCGGTCCACGAAGCGGGCCACCCGCTCCGAGGGCGCGTGTCGGTCCAGGCGGAACCGGGTCAGCCCGGCGGCCGGGTCGAGGATGCCGCGCGCGTCCCCCTCCACCCCCACGGAGTACGGTCTCACGGCTCCAGGGTAGCCCTCCGCCCCCGAACACACGTGCGGTTCGTCGTGTTTTTTCAAGACGGTGAACGGCCGAGGGGGCGAGGATGGCGGACACCGAGACGGAACCGAGGGGAACACGATCATGAGCGACACCTCCGAGCGCTACGCCCGCCTGTCCGAGGACTTCGCCGGGACGGTGGCGGCCGTCCCCGCCGACCGCTGGTCGTCGGCTTCCCCCTGCGAGGGGTGGGACGCCCGCGACGTGGTCCGCCACGTCGTGGACACCCAGGGCATGTTCCTCGGCCTGGTCGGCCGCGGACTGGGCGGCGTCCCCTCCGTGGACGAGGACCCCGGCGCCGCCTGGGACGCCGCCCGCGCGGTGGTACAGGCCGACCTGGACGACCCGCGGCGCGCGGACACCGGGTTCGACGGGTTCTTCGGCCGCACCACCTTCGCCGAGGCGGTGGACCGGTTCCTCTGCTTCGACCTGGTGGTGCACCGCTGGGACCTGGCCCGGGCCACCGGTCAGGACGAGCGCCTGGACCCCGGCGACGTCCGGTGGGCTCACGAGGCCACAGCCCGCTTCGGGGAACACCTGCGCGGGAACAGTGTCTGCGGTCCCGAGCTCACCCCTCCCGAGGGCGCCGACGCCCAGACCCGGTTCCTGGCCTTCGTCGGCCGCCGGGCCTGGTAGCGGCCCCGGGCCCCCGCCCCGGGGGCGGTGCACGGGCGGAGGAGCGCGGACGGGCGGTGCGACGCGGATCGTGTGAGGCGAGGAGGCGGTGCCGTCCACTCCGAGGATGCCGCCTTCGCAGCCGGAGCGGCCGAGCCCGTCCACACCTGTGGAGAACCCGGAGGGCCACGGGGAGACTCCCCGTGGCCCTCCGGCCGAGTCGCCGCGCCCCAGGCGCGGCCGCCGCCCGCTCGTGCGCACTCAGCGGATCAGCAGGTCAGCTCCCAGGAGCACTCCAGCTCACCGCCGGGCCGGGGCGGCGCGCTCTGGGGCCGGACGCTCACGGGCGCCTGGTGGCCCAGGTACTCCGCCAGCCGGACGGCGATCGCGTCCTGCACCGGCGTGGGAGCCGGGCCGCTGTAGTCGTTGTTGACGACGCTGAACGCCAGCCCGTCGCCGCCGTCCCGCCCGGCCGCGTATCCGGACAGCGCGCTGATGCCCGTCATGGTGCCGGTCTTGGCGGAGACGACGCCCGCGGCGGCGGTGCCGCCCATGCGGAACCGCAGGGTCCCCCCGGTGAACGGGTCGCTCTCGCCCGCCACCGGCAGCGAGTCCGCCCAGATCCCGTGCCAGGGCGCGCCGCGCGCGCTCACGAGCAGGTCCACGACCGCGTCGGAGGTGACCAGGTTGCCCCGGGAAAGGCCCGAGCCGTCGTTGAGGACGAGGTCGGAGGTGTCCACCCCCAGCCCGGACAGGGACCGCTCGACACCGTCCAGCCCGGCGTCCCAGCTCCCCTCCCCCGCGACCTCCCGGCCGATGCTCTTGACGAGCATCTCGGCGTGGCCGTTGTTGCTGAACTTCATGAAGGGGACGAGGATCTCCGCCAGCTCGGGGGACTCGTGGTCGGCCACCAGCCGGGCACCGTGGCGTCCCCTCTCGGGCGCCTCGCCGAACTCCACGCCGCCCTCGACGGCGACGCCGTGCCGCTCCAGCGCCCGCGCGAAGAGGTGCCCGGCCAGGCCCGCGGGCTCGTCCACCGTGCGCAGCGCGGTCACGGGGGCGGCGTCGGCCGGGATCGTGCCGGTCACGGTGATGGTGTTGGTCCCCACGGGGCGGTCGACGACCACGCTGCTGGTACCGCCCGCGGGGCCGGTCACGGCCCGGTTGTCGAGTTCGGCGTAGCCCTGGGCGGCGCCCAGGTCCACGGTGGCGGGCGCGCCCGCCGCGCCGGGGGTGACCACGACCTCGGTCACGCCGGTGTCGTAGCGCTCCCCGTGGGCGACGGTGAGGGCCGAGATCTGCGCGGAGTAGGCGTAGGGCTCGTCCTCGGGCCACCAGTCGTCCACGAGGCGCTGGGAGTCGAACCGGGTGTCGTCGGCGAGGACGTCGCCCCGCACGGTCCTGACCCCCGAGGCGGCCACGTCGGCGGCCAGCGCGTCCAGGTCCCGCTCGGACAGGGTGGGGTCGCCGCCGCCCACCAGGTACAGGTCCTCGACGGAGCGCCGCTGCCGGTGGCCGTCGGTCACGACCTCGGTGGAGAAGGTGTGGTCCTCGCCCAGGACGTCCAGGGCGGCCGCGGCGGTGAACAGCTTCATGTTGGACGCGGGCACCAACTGCTCCCCGCCGTCGCGCGAGTACAGCACCGCGCCGGTGGAGGGGTCGGTGACGGTCACACCGGACACCCCGCCCTCAAGGGACGGGTCCGCCAGGAGGGCGTCGATGTCCGCGCGAAGGTCGGTCAGGCGCTCCTCCGCGGCCGCCGGGTCGGCGTGGGCCGGGAGCGCGCCCAGGGGCGCCGCGACGAGCACGGGGACGGCCGCGAGGGCCGCGGTCCAGGCGGCGCGTCGCCGGACCGGGGCACGGCGCCTCCCGACCGGGGGTTCACTGGAAGCGTTGGGGGTTGTCAACGGTGTGTCTCCTAGCGGTCACGGACACGAGGGGCACCGCACCCTAACCCGCTCCGGTTCCACGGCACCAGTACCCGGGGCGCGGGTCGGACACGGGAGGGGCCAATGGGGACGCCTAGGCGCAGGTGACGCGTGCGCACCCAAATCCGCCACAGACGGAACCGCCCGGTTCCGGTCCTCCCCATGGGCGCGGCGAGGGGCCCGGCGCACGGAAGCGGTACCGGGCGCTCGCTCCGCGATCTCCCCGGCCCGGCAGGGCAGGTGCGTGCCCGGCCCCGGCACCGGCCCCTCCCGCCGCTTTGCGCGGCGTGGACGGCGAACGGGCCGGTACCGGGGACGCACTCCCCCGGCACCGGCCCGTCACGGCCGCGGCGCCCGGATCACCCGGGCGGGGCCCCGGTCAGAACAGCTCCCTGGCCCGCGAGTAGTGGCAGGCGTCCAGGTGGCCCGCCCCCCGGTCCATCAGCTCCGGCGGCTCCTCCACGCACTTGGCGCGCTCGCCCTCCGACAGCTCGTTCGCGAACTTCGGGCACCTGGTCCGGAACCGGCAGCCCGAGGGCGGGTCGGCGGGGCTGGGCACGTCGCCGGTGACCACGATCCGCTCCCGGGTCCGCTCCTTGACCGGGTCCGGCAGGGGGATCGCCGAGATCAGCGCCTGCGTGTACGGGTGCGAGGGCGCCCCGAACAGCTCCGCCGTCGTCCCCGTCTCCACGATCTTGCCGAGGTACATCACGGCCACCCGGTCGGCGATGTGCTTGACCACCGACAGGTCGTGCGAGACGAACAGGTACGACAGGCCCAGGTCGTCCTGGAGGTCCTCCAGCAGGTTGATCACGCCCGCCTGGATGGACACGTCCAGCGCCGAGACCGGCTCGTCCAGGATGAGCACCTTGGGGTTGAGCGCCAGCGCGCGGGCGATGCCGATGCGCTGGCGCTGGCCGCCCGAGAACTCGTGCGGGTAGCGCGAGCCGTGCTCGGCGTTGAGCCCCACCAGGTCCAGCAGCTCCTTGACCCGCTTCTTGGCGGTGCCGTTGCCCCGGCCGTGGATCCGCAGCGGCTCGGCGATGATGTCCGAGACCGTCATACGCGGGTCCAGGGAGGCGAACGGGTCCTGGAAGACCAGTTGGAGGTCGCGGCGCAGCGGCCGCATCTGCCTCGGGGACAGCGTGTGCAGCGGCTGCCCCATGTAGCTGACCTCGCCCGAGGTCTGCTTGATCAACTGGAGCATGAGGCGGGCGGTGGTGGACTTGCCGCACCCGGACTCGCCGACCAGGGCGAGGGTCTCGTGCTCGCGCAGCTCCAGGGAGACCCCGGAGACCGCCTGTACCTCGCCGATCCTGCGCCGCAGGAGACCCTTGGAGCGGATGGGGAAGTTCTTGACCAGGTCCCTGACGGTCAGGATGGACTCACGGGGTCCCCCGTCCGCGGGCTCGGCGGTCTGCGCGCCGATGCGGGCGCGCGCCTCCTGCGCCTGTCCCTCGGCCTCCTCGACCTCCGTGACGGTGTCGGCCTCCACCGCCGTCCCCCTGAACAGGTCGGTGGGGGCGGCGCCCCCCAGCTCCTCACTGAAGTGGCAGGCCGCCGTGTGCGCGGAGGTGTCCGTCGCCGGCACGCGCACCCGCTCCCCGTCCCCGCCGACCGCGAGCAGGCGGGGCTCCTGTTCACGGCACAGGTCCCGGGCCATCGGGCAGCGCGGCGAGAACGCGCACCCGGTGGGCAGGGAGAGCAGGGAGGGCGGGGTGCCCACGATGGGGGTGAGCCGCTCGTGGCGGTCCTCGTCCAGGCGGGGCAGCGACCCCAGCAGGCCGAGGGCGTAGGGCATCCGAGGTCGGTAGAAGACCTCCTCCACGGGGCCCATCTCCACGAGGCGGCCGCCGTACATCACGCCGATCCTGTCGACGTGCCCGGCCACCACGCCGAGGTCGTGGGTGATCAGCACCAGGGCGGCGCCGGTCTCCTTGCGGGCCGCCTCCAGCGCCTCCAGGACCTGCGCCTGGACGGTCACGTCCAGGGCGGTGGTCGGCTCGTCGGCGATGATGACGTCCGGCTCGTTGGCCATCGCGATGGCGATCACCACGCGCTGGCGCATGCCGCCCGACAGCTCGTGCGGGTACTGCTTGATCCGCTGCTCGGGGCTGGGGATGCCCACCAGCTCCAGCAGCTCCAGCGCCCGGGCCGTCGCGGCCTTCCTGCCCACCTTGCGATGGGCCAGGACGGCCTCGGCGATCTGGTAGCCGACGGTGTAGACCGGGTTCAGCGAGGTCAGCGGGTCCTGGAAGATCATCGCGATCTTGTTGCCGCGGACCTTGCTGATCTGCGCGTCCCTGAGGCCGATGACCTCCTGGCCCAGCACCTTGGCCGAGCCCTCGACGCGGGCGTTCTTGGGCAGCAGCCCCATGATCGCCATCGAGGTCACGGACTTGCCCGATCCGGACTCGCCCACGATCCCCAGCGCCTCGCCCCGGCGCAGGACGTAGGACACCTCGCGCACGGCGGGCAGCGGCCCGTCGTCGGAGGGGAAGGTGACGCTGAGGTCGCTGACCTCCAGGACCACGTCGCCGTTCGCGGCCGTGGCGGCCCCCTCGTTGCTCATCTGGTCAGTCGTGGTCATCGCCGCACCATGGTCTGTCGTGGGTCGAGGGCGTCGCGCAGCCCGTCGCCGATGAAGTTGATCGTCAGGCAGATCACCAGCAGCAGCAGGCCCGGCGGGTAGAACAGCCAGGGCCTGGTGGAGACGGCCGTGCGCGCGTCGCTGATCATCTGGCCGAGCGAGATGTCGGGGGGCTGGATGCCGAACTGGAGGAAGGACATGCCCGCCTCCAGCAGGATCGCCACCGCGATCAGCAGGGTGGCCGCGACGATGATCGGCCCGGCCGCGTTGGGCAGCAGGTGGCGGACGATGATCCACCCGGGCGAGGCCCCCGCGGCCTTGGCCGCCTCCACGAACTCCTGCTCGCGCAGGGACAGGACCACGCTGCGCACCACGCGGGCGATCTGCGCCCACGAGAAGAAGCCGATGATCAGGGCCACCGCGTACCAGGTGGTACCGGCGCGGGCGTTGCCCGCGATCGCGGCGACCATCACCAGCAGGGGCACGATCATAAACACGTCGGCCACGCGCATCATGAGCGCGTCGATCCGGCCGCCGTAGTAACCGGCCGTGGCCCCCCACAGGGAGCCGATGACGGTGCCCATGACGGACACCGTGAACGCCACCTTGAGCGTCTGCTGGGCGCCGCGCATGAGCTGGCCCAGGACGTCGTGCCCGGCGGTGGTGGTGCCCAGCGGGTGGTCCGCGTTGGGCGGCACGCTCGGCGGGATCTCCAGGTGGACGGTGTGGTCCCACCGCCAGAGGAGGGGGCCCACGAAGGCGGCCAGGACGACGACCGCCAGGACGACCAGGCTGACCATGGCGGCCCGGTGGCGCAGGAACCGGGACAGGATCATCTGGAACTGGGTGCGTTCGGCACCTCCGACGCTCTCGGCGTCGGCGCTCCGCGGCGCCTGGGGCGCCCTCTTCTCACTCATAGCGAATCCTCGGGTCGAGCACGCCGTACAGGAGGTCGGCGATGAGGTTGGCCACGATGACCATGACACCGCTGAGCAGCAGCCAGGCCATCAGCGCGTACGAGTCGTTCTTCTCGACCGCGGTGATGAAGAACTCGCCCAGGCCGCGCCACTGGAAGACGCGTTCGGTCAGGACAGCGCCGTCGATGATCCCGGCGATGCCGACGGCGACCACCGTGGTCAGCGGGATGAGGGCCGTGCGCAGCGCGTGGCGCCGGATGACGACGCGGTTGGGCAGGCCCTTGGCGCGGGCCAGTCGGACGTAGTCGCTGTTGAGCACCTCGAGCATGGAGGTCCGCTGGTACCGGCTCCACGAGGCGAAGCTGGTCAGCATCAGCACGATCGTGGGCAGGGTCATGTAGGCGAAGGCGTTGGTGACGCGCCCCCAGAAGTCCTCGCCCTGCGCCTGGTAGACGCCGTCGCCGATCGTGGCGAGGACCTGGTCGCCCACCAGGTCGTTGAAGCCGACGCCGGCCTGCTGCATGATGCCCGCGAACCAGAAGACGGGCATGGACAGGGCCAGGAAGCCGATGAACGTGAGCGTGTAGTCGAGCTTGGAGTACTGGCGCATGGCGCTGACGACGCCGGCCAGGACGGCCAGGCCCAGCGCGAAGACCATGGACGCGCCCACCAGCCGCAGGGTGGTGCCCAGCCGCTCGGCGATGTTGGCGCCGATGTCGTAGCTGTTGCTCTGCGTGGAGGGGCCGAACTCGCCCTGGAGCAGTCCGATGTCCCCGTTGCCGCCGATGCCGGTGACCCAGAGCCAGTAGCGCTCGGGCATGGACCGGTCGAGGTAGAGCCGCTCCTCCTGGAGCTGGATGACCGAGGGGTCCGGGGGCGGCTGCTGCATCCTGAGCTCCGTCAGGGGATCGCCGGAGACGTCGATCAGGACGAAGGTGAGCACGGACGCGAGGATCAGGATGGGTATCGCGCCCAGGACGCGCCGCACCGTGTAAACGAGCATGAGTGTGATCCTTCAGGGGTGGACGAGGACCGGCCCGGGCCCGGGAGGACCTCCCGGGCCCGGGCCGCGGGCCCTGTGCCGCGAACTACTCGGCGAGGTCCCACTCACCGATGTTGTAGGTGGCGCGGTAGCTGGACTGGAGGTTGTCCTCGACGTTGGCGAGCCCGTCGTTCACGAAGAAGTAGTTGGGCTCGGCCACGATCGGCAGGACGTAGGCGTCCGGGACCACGGCGGCCACGGCGGCGTTGGCGTGCTCGGCCGCCTCGTCCAGGTTGGCGGCCGTCGCGGTGGCCTCGGCGTGCTCGTCCACCTCGTCGTTGGCGTAGCCGCCGAAGTTGCTGGTGCTCTCGGAGTGCCAGAACTGCTCGGGGCTGGAGGCGAAGTACGGGCTGCCGCTCCAGCCGAACTGGACGATGTCGTAGTCCTGCTCGGCCAGCATCGTGCCCAGGTCGTCGGTCATCTCGATGGTGGTCTCGACGCCGATCTCGGCGAGCTGGGCCTGGATCAGCTGCACGGAGTTGTTGCGGATGACGGTGTCGGTGCTGCGCAGGCGGAACGGGCCGACCTGCTCGCCGTCGAGCATGAGGGTGTCCCCGTCGAGCTCGTAACCGGCCTCCTCCAAGATCTCGGTGGCGGCCTCGGCGTCGCCGCTGCCCTGCCCGGACTCGGAGATGTGGTCCTCGAAGTACTCGCTGTCGCTGCCGAAGACGTGGTTGTTCTTCAGCTCGTACTCGGGGTATCCGGCCTCGAAGTTGCGGCTGGCGATCTGGTCGCGGTTGATCGCGGTGAAGACGGCCCTGCGGAGCTCGACGTCCGAGAGCCACTCGTTCTCGGTGTTGATGTCGATGTGCTCCCAGATGTTGCCCTCGCCGATGGTGAGCGTGGCGGTCTCCATCCCCTGGAGCTGGGTGATGATGTCCTCGCTGTACTGCGCGGGGTTGGCGCCGTCGATCTCGCCGTTCTGGAAGGCGGGGACGAAGGTGCCCTCGTCGGTGTTGTACGGCATGATGATGCGGTCGAGCGCGGGCTGCGTCTCGCCGAACCACTCGGGGTTGGGCTCCTTGACGACCTGGTTCTCCAAGTCGCCGTCCACGATCTGGTACGGGCCGCCGGACCACTCGGGGCGCGTCTCGTGCAGCCAGGCGTAGTACTCGCCGAGCTGCGCGGGGTCGTCGACGTCCCAGCCGTTCTCCTCGGCCAGGTGCGCCGGGTAGAAGCCGCCCGCCACGCTGTGCGCGTCGAACATGCCCATCCACTCGGGGTTGGACAGGCCCTCCTTGAGGGTGAAGGTCGCGGTCTTGCCGTCGACCTCGACCTCCTCGACCATGTCGGCGCCGGTGGTGCCGCGGGAGTCGCAGGTGTCGCAGTAGCCCTCGGTGGGGGCCGCGGACATCATCATGGTGACCCGCAGATCCTCACCGGTCATCGGTGTGCCGTCGTTCCACACGGCGTCCTCGGCGAGGGTGAAGCTGAACTGGAACGGGCCCTCGTCGGGGTTGTCGTTGATGAGGGTCGGCTCCTCGGCGAGGACGTCCATGTCGTACTCGTACGTCGCGTCGGGCTGGTACTGCCCGGTGAAGGGCACGACGCCGGAGAGCGCCTGGATGACGTAGACGCTGCCTCCGGCGCTACTGATGGCTCCCCAGGCTGCGGGAAGGCTGTTGATCACCCATGTGACCTCCTTCTCCTGCTCGCCTTCGCCACCGCCGCCGCCGCAGGCGGTCAGCACCATCAAAGCGGAGGTGCCCGCCGCGGCGAGCGCGAGCGTCTTCCTTCGTTTGTGCATCAGTTACACCCTTGATCACTAATACGAGCCGAACCTCGGGGTTGTGTGGTTCGCACACGCCCCGCAGAACTAGGCGATTAGTCGATCAGAAGACCATTGAGCGAAATGTCTGTATAGCCCTACTGCTGGATTCGTGACCCATCCGCAACCGGTTCGCGCCCATCGCACCGAGCCGGGGACGCATAGTTCACACCCCGCCCAGACATGGGGGGTCACCGCAGGTCAGAGCCCGAACCCAGGAGAACAGCCCATCTCTCCGGATTCGGACAAGCCAGAAATACATTGCGGGCCAGTTACGCCAGTCAACAAGGGCCCAGGTAAAGTAAACGTCGTTTAACTACCGGGACGTCCCGAACGACTACACAGAGAAAAACGGACAAAAGTTCCCAAAGCACACATATAATCCCCAAGGCTCCCTCCGGCCCTCCGATCGCCTTCGGGGCGACCCCCGCAGGAAACAGAACGCGTCATACATGGGATGACAGGATGTTAACCAGACATGAGTGCAACAACATCCCAGCCAGGGCCAGACCACGCCAAGCAGGTACGGAAATCCACAGCTCCGGTTGTCCGAAACCACCATCCATGCGCCGCCGGAGCCGATAAGGTTTTGAGCGGCGATTGCCGTCATCCCGCCCGCGGTGCCCACTGAGAGAGGCTTCTGCCGTGTCCGAAACAGTCCGCCTCGTCTGCCCGGCAGGCCGCAAGCACCTGGAGCTGTGGGGCGGCTACGGTCTGGCGGCTCTCGGCGCCCTGGCGATCGCGGTCGACGTCTCACACTGGGCCAACATCGCCCTCGGCGTCCTCCTGGCCCTCACCGGCGCCGCCCTGGCCGCGCACGGCCACATGATCAAGGCACCCGTCCTGGAGGTCTCCGACGGCGAGTTCCGCTACCAGCGGGGCCGCTACATCGTGCGCGTGCCCTTCCACGACATCGGCTCGTACTACGTGCTCCCGGGCCGTATCCGATCCCTGGGGCTGTACGACAACGCCGGGCGCCCCAAGCGCTTCCCATCGCTCCAGAACCGCCGCACCTCGCGCGCCTACCTGCCGCTGACCGGGATGACCAGACCGGCCCGGGTGGAGTCGTTCATGGCGGTGGCGGGCATCCCGCCGCGCGGGCGCTCGCTGACCTCCTGAGCGCGGCGGCCGCTCCCGCGCGCCCGCCCCCTCCCCGAGGACGCCCCGGGCCGGAGACCGAAACCTCCTCCTCCCGCAGGACGGCGCCGCTCGCGTCGACCTGCAGCGACATATCCCGACACTTCGGCCTATTACCCACCACGCCCCGTACGGACATACCGCCGCAAGACCATGTCCTCTACTCTCGATGGGGTGAAGCAGTCCAGAATCACCGCCATCCTGACCGTAGCGGGGATGCTCGCGGCCATGTGGGTCTTCGAGATCCTCGACAGCTTCGTGCTCCTCGGAAGGCTCGACCAGCAATACGGTCTGCGCGCCTGGGACCTCCAGGGGCCCTGGACCGTGTTCACCGCGCCGTTCATGCACGGGAACCTGGAGCACCTCATCGGCAACTCGCTGCCGTTCCTCGTGCTGGGCTCGCTCGTCGCGTTCAGCGGCCTGGGACGGTTCCTGCTCACCACGCTGATCATCATCCTGGTCAGCGGTGTGGGCGTGTGGCTGTTCAGCTCACCGTTCTCCCTCACCGTGGGCGCCAGCGGCCTGGTCTTCGGTTACTTCGGCTACACGGTCCTGCGCGGGATCGTCGAGCGCAAGACCATCGACATCGTCATCATGATCTGCGTGATCCTCTTCTACGGGACGATGATCTGGGGGGTCCTGCCCCAGTACCCCGGAGTCTCGTGGCAGGCGCACCTCTTCGGGTTCATCGGCGGCATGCTAGCGGCCTACCTGCTGCCCAGGCGCGAGCGCCGCAGGCAGCTCGACCAGGGCTACGGGGGCGCCCAGGGCGGCTACTACGCCCCCTGACCGCGTTCCCCGGGGCCGCGCGCGGCCCCGGGAGCGCGGGCGCACGCGGACGGGCCGCCCCGAAAGGGACGGCCCGTCCGTACGAGCGGGAGGCGCGGGCGCCCCGTTGCCCGGGGCCTCAGCCGCAGGTGGTTTGTTCGGGCGCCGCCAGGGTTCTGCTCGACGGGGCAAGCCGCGAGCGAGGAACGAGCGGCAGGCGCAGCCGAGGAGGAAGAATCCCTGGCCTTCTGGGCGCCCGAACACGGGCCGAAGCGAAGCGGAGGCCCCAAGAAAACACAGCCTAGAACTCCAGGCCCTCGGCCTCCTCGCCCAGGGTGCGCTCCAGGAACTCGGGGTTCTCCGACAGCCAGACGCGGGCGCCCGCCTCCGGGTCGTCCTTGTACCCGCCGTCCTCGGACACGGTCAGGACCTCCAGGCTGGCCAGCTCGTCGTCGCTGAGCTCGAAGCCCTCCAGCCAGCCGGTGAGCTCGGGGTACTCCTCGCCGAAGCCGTCACGGCCCACGGCGTGGACGGTCTCCGCGTCGCCCATCAGGCCCTCGGGGTCCTCGAGGTCCTTCAGGTCGTACTGGGCGTAGGCCGGGTGGGGCCGCCACAGGGTCACCACGATGGGCTCCTCCTCGGTGATCGCCGAGTCCAGCTCGGCGAGCATCGCGGCGGTGGAGGAGGTGACCAGTTCGAAGTCCTCGTCCAGGCCGTAGCCCGGCATGGCCTCCTCCTGGGTGACGCGGGTCAGCCCGGCGCCGGGGTCGATGCCCACGATGCGGCCGTCCAGGTCCTCGACGTGGTCGGCCAGGTCGGGGATGCTGTTCACGTCCTCCATGTAGGAGGGCACGGTGATGGTCAGCTTGGCGTTGTCGTACCAGGAGCCGAGGTCCTCCAACTGGTCCCCGTACTCCTCCCAGTAGTCGGCGTGCGTCACCGGCAGCCAGGTGTCGAGGAACAGGTCGACGTCGCCGTTGGCCGCGCCCTGGTACATCGGGGCGACGTCCACGTCGGTGATCGTGACGTCGTAGCCCTTCTCCTCCAGGATGGCCTGCCACATGTGCGTGACGGCGATGCCCTCCTCCCAGGCGATCAGCGCGATGTTGATCTCCTTGGTGTCCTCACCGCCGCCCTCCTCCGGGCCGGTCAGGCTCTCACCACCGCCGCCGCAGGCGGTCAGGAGGAGCGCGGCGCTCATGCCGGCGGCGGAGAGGGCCGCCATACGCTTACGGCTGTACATCGTGGGGTTCCTTCCCTCGGGGAATTCTGTGTGCGGGGCTGGACGTGGTGGGGAGGGCACGCCGCTCAGGCGGCCGACGCGGCCGCGCGGGGGCTGTTGCGGGTGACGGCCGCGGTCAGGCGGTCGAGGAAGATCGCCAGGATGACCACGGCGATACCGGCCTCGAAGCCGAGTGCGCCGTCGTTGCGGGTGATGCCCTGGTAGACCTCGCTGCCCAGGCCGCCCGCGCCGACCATGCCCGCGATGACGACCATCGACAGGCCGAGCATGATGACCTGGTTGACCCCGGCCATGATGGTGGGCAGGGCCAGCGGCAGTTGGATGCCGGTGAGGACCTTGGCCGGGGAGGCGCCGAAGGACTCGCCCGCCTCCACCAGCTCCTTGTCGATCTGGCGGATGCCCAGCTCGGTCAGGCGGACGCCGGGCGGCATCGCGAACACGATGGTGGCGACCACGCCGGGGACTGCGCCGATGGAGAAGAAGAAGATCGCCGGGATCAGGTACACGAACGCGGGCAGCGTCTGCATCAGGTCCAGGACCGGCTTGACGATCTTGCTGACCAGGTCGTTGTAGGCGGCCAGGACGCCGATCGGGATCGCGATGACCACGGCGATGGCGCTGGCCACGAGGACGAGGCCGAGCGTGTCCATGGCGTTGGTCCACTGGCCGACCGAGGCCACCAGGGTGAGCGCGAGCAGGCCGAACAGGCCCATGCGCCACCCGGCCACCGAGAGCGCCAGAAGGCTCAGCAGCAGGATCATCAACAGCGCCCCGGGCCGGGTCACCAGCATCGGGAGCACGAGCCAGCCGAGCAGGACCAGCACGAGCCAGCCGCCCGCGACGACGCCGGTGCGCACGCGGGTGCCCCGGTCGAGCACGCCGAGGACGGTGACGGCGGCCAGGAAGACCAGCGAGACGCAGAAGTAGGCGTCCACGTACTGCTGGTCGAACAGGTTCATCGCCCACAGGAAGAGCTGCGGCGGAAGGCTGTTGACGATGGTGTTGCCGAACCCGAACTGCGCCTGCAGGACGTAGAGCAGCGAGACCGCCGCGACGATCACCACCAGCGGCAGACGGCGGCGGCGCAGCAGCGGAACGGCGATGATCACGGCGGCCACGAAGGCGAGCTGACCGGCGGCCGGTTCCGTGAAGAAGCCGGACAGGGCGCTCACGGCCCAGCTGATGAACGCGCCGACGGCGTCGAAGAAGACGCCGAAGCTGCTCTTGAGCCAGGCGTTGAAGGCCTCGAAGCCGTCGCCGACGGGCAGGGACGGCGGGAAGTCGACGGGTGTCACGGTGTCTCCTTCCCACCCGCGAGCGCGGCCAGTACGGAGTTGCGGGTCACCGTACCGAGCACGGTGCCGTCCTCGTCGACCACGCGGAGGCGATCGGAGGCGGCCGCGCTGGTGTACAGGTCGGCGAGCAGGGTGTCGGCGCCGACCTCGGGCGCTGAGGAGTCGGCAGCGGGAGCGCTCGGGTCGAGCACCGACGCGGCGGTGAGCACGCGGGTGCGGTCGACGTCCTCGATGAAGCGCTCGACGTAGTCGTTGGCGGGCTCGCTGAGGATCTCCTGCGCGCTGCCGATCTGGGCGACGCGGCCGTCCCGCAGCACGCAGATCCGGTCGCCGAGGCGCATGGCCTCGTTGAGGTCGTGCGTGATGAAGACGATGGTCTTGCCCAGGCTCTTCTGGAGGTCCAGGAGCTGGGTCTGCATGTCCCGTCGGATGAGCGGGTCGAGGGCGCTGAACGCCTCGTCCATGAGGATGATGTCGGTGTCGGCGGCCAGTGCCCTGGCCAGGCCCACACGCTGCTGCATGCCTCCGGAGAGCTGGTGCGGGAGCTTGTCCTCCCAACCGCCGAGCCCCACGAGTTCGAGGGTCTCCCCCGCCCTGCGGCTCCGCTCGGCGCGGGACAGGCCCCGCAGCTCCAGGCCGTAGGCGGCGTTCTCCAGGACCGTGCGGTGCGGCAGGAGCGCGAAGTGCTGGAAGACCATGCTGATCTTCTCGCCCCGCAGCTTCAGGAGGTTCTTCCTGCTGAGCCCGGTGATGTCCACGCCGTCGACCTCGACCGTCCCCGCGGTGGGTTCCAGGAGGCCGTTGAGCATCCGGATCAGGGTGGACTTCCCCGATCCGGACAGGCCCATGACGACGAAGATCTCGCCCGGTTCGACCTCGAAGGACACGTCGATGACGGCGGCCGTCACGTCGAGGTCGGCGATGGTGTCACGGTGGCTGCCGTCCGAGAGCCGCCCGACGGCGGCCCTGGACTGTCTGCCGAACACCTTGTACAAGTGGTCTGCGCGTACTGCTGGCACGGTCTCCTCTAGAGGGCTGTCCCGACCGCGAGGCGCGCCGGGGCACCAGTTCCGCCCCATCGCCGACCCGCGGTTCCCACAGGTAGTCGGCGTGCGCGGAGCCCCCTTGCGCGCCCCTCATCAGGGCGGAACCGCTACCTGGTTCACGTCGGGGCGCAACCTTACCGAGGTGTGTACGTACAGTTCAGGCGCTAAGTAACCACCAAATAACATGTTTAAACGCCATAAAAACGGTCCGCCGACCTGTGGCAGCGGATGCCGGAGCCCCAGAAGGCTCCTTTGTGATTTACACCACAGGCAAAAAAATAGTGACCTTGGTCACATATTGATGACAGGCGAATAAAACGACGGTCCGTGTCCGTTCATGACCGTAACGTAAACGAATCGCCCTGTCCGCTCCGGCCCCGGCTAGACGCTCTCCGGACTGATCGGGGTGCGGATGAAGTTCTGGTGGGACCTGGACGGCGTCGGTCCCCGCTGCCCCTGGTAGCGCGATCCGTAGCCCGCGGAGCCGTAGGGGTGCTCGGCCGGGGAGGACAGGCGGAACATGCACAGTTGGCCGATCTTCATGCCCGGGTAGAGCTTGATCGGCAGGGTGGCCACGTTGGACAGCTCCAGCGTGACGTGCCCGGAGAAGCCGGGGTCGATGAACCCGGCCGTGGAGTGGGTGAGCAGCCCCAGGCGCCCCAGCGAACTCTTGCCCTCCAGACGGCTCGCGATGTCGTCCGGGAGGCTGACGACCTCGTACGTGGACGCCAGCACGAACTCGCCCGGGTGCAGGACGAACGCGTCCTCGCCGTCGGTCTCGACCAACCGGGTGAGGTCCGGTTGCTCGGCCGACGGGTCGATGTGCGGGTACTTGTGGTTCTCGAACACACGGAAGAAGCGGTCCAGCCGGACGTCGATGCTGGAGGGTTGGACGAGGCCGGGGTCGAAGGGGTCGATCCTGACCCGCCCGGCGTCGATTTCGGACCTGATATCGCGATCGGAGAGCAGCACGGTCCGAACCTACCGCCTGGGGCAACGCAGCGTAGCGGCGATCCCCGGCCGGGTGGCGGCCCGCGCCGAGTTGCCCACCCGGCCCGGAGTTGGGCTAGGATGGCATCCGTTGCCAGCCGGGTTCCTCCGGTGGTGCCGCGCGGATGTAGTTCAATGGTAGAACTTCAGCTTCCCAAGCTGATAACGCGGGTTCGATTCCCGTCATCCGCTCCAGACACACAGACGGCCAGGTCGTTCGGGGTTTACCGAACACCTGGCCTCACGCGTTTCTGGGGACCTGTACGGGCCGCGTGCCCGTTACGTGCCCGATGCTCGGACCGCAGCACCCGCAGAGGGCGAGCCCCCACCGTCGCCCGCACGGGTCCGGCGCAGCTCCTCGGCGGCCCTCTCCCCCAGCCGGTCCGCCAACTCCTGAGCGCGTTCGTCGCGCGCGTGGAGGTAGACCATCGCCGCGCGGGGACTGGAGTGCCCCGTCCGGTTCATCAGCTCCCGCACGGAGGCACCGGCCTCGGCCGCGTAGGTGTTGCCGGTGTGCCTCAGGTCGTGGAGGTGGACGTCCTCCAGGCCCACGGCCGCGCAGGCGTCGGCCCAGTACTTCGTGAAGTTGCTCCGGCGGAGCTGGTTGCCGCGTACGCCGACGAACACGAACCCGTTCGGCCCCGGAGCCGAGTACTCGTCCAGGTGGCGGCGCAGGTCCGGGAGGATCAGCGACGGGAGGCGCACCGTACGGGCGCCCGCCCGGGACTTGGGCTTGCCCTTCTCCAGGGTCCCGATGTCGTAGACGGTCTCCCGCACGGTCACGGTCCGCCTGTCCAGGTCGAGGTGTCGGCGGCGCAGGCCCGCCAGCTCTCCCCATCGCAGACTGCCGAACGTCGCCAGCAGCACCAGCGCCCGGTACCGCGGTTTGATCGTCTCGGCCAGCACGAGGGCGGGCAGACCGGTTACCCATCGGCTAGGAGCGCTCACGGGTCCGGTCCCAGGACGGGTCCGCCGTGGAACACGGGGCCGTCCGCGCCCAGGCCGGGCGACTCCCCGACAGCGCGACGCCGCGCGTCAAGAGGCCGTCCCCCGCCCCTGTCCCGTTCCTGGTCACCACCGCGCGGCGCCCCGGAAGCGCGAACGGGTCGGCACCCCGACGCGGCCTGCCCCGACCGCGCCCGAGGCGCCGACCCCCGACGGTCCCCGAGGGGGACGCGTCCCGCGGCCGTCAGTCCTCGGCGCGCACGTCCACGACCTCACCCGCGGCGTCGAGGATGACCTCGTACTCCCGGCCGTCGGCGCCGCGCACCTCGGCGTCCCAGCCGTCCCAGCCGTCCTCGTCCTGGCGCTCGACGTCCTCGGTGGTCGCGCCCTCGCCGACCGCGGCGGCGGCGTTGGCGGAGACCGTCTCCCGGTCGGCCGCGGCCTGCTCACCGGTGTTCTGCCAGGGCGCGGGGCCCCCGTCGGTGTCGCGGAAGGCCGTGCCGTTGACGGTGAACACGTCGGCGTCGTCGCGGTCCTCGCCCTCGTCGTCATCGTCGTCCTCGTAGCGCACGCCCAGGGTGACCTCGGTGCCCTCCAGGCCGCGCAGCTCGTCCAGGAGCGGCTCGACGGTGCCGTTGCCGTCGAAGTCCTCCAGTTCGGGGTTGGTCAGCAGCCACTCCTCCGGGCCGAAGTCGACCTCGACCCCGGACACGGACCAGTCGTCGACGTCGTCCCCGGCGCGCAGCTCGCCCACGAGCTGCTCCAGCCCGTCGACCGTCCGGGTCGAGGGCTCGCTCTGCTGCGACTGCCCGTTCCCGCCCGTCTCGGAGTCGGTCCCGGCGGTGACGCCGGTGAGAGCGATCGGGGCCACCTCCTGTTCGGGGTCGCCGGCGAGCAGGTAGCCGACCGTGCCCACGGTGAGCAGTCCGGCGGCGGCAGCGGAGGAGAGGATGATGATGGTCTTGGTCTGCATCGCGGATCCCTTGCTCACGTGCTCGAAGGTCTGTGTACCACCCAGCATGCGGCGGCGCGATGATGGCGGCATGAGGTCGACATGAGGGCCTTCTTCATGTTGCGCTCAGCAACGGTTCAGCGACCTCCGCCACGGTGGGAGGCGACACGGGGAAACGGGGGCACGGCCTTGGCGATTCTGGTGGTGGAGGACGAGGAGGGGATCGTCTCCTTCGTGCGGCGCGGGCTGGAGACGGCTGGTCACCAGGTGCTCACCGCCGCCGACGGGGTCGACGGGCTGACGATGGCGCTGTCGTCGGACGTCGACCTCGTCGTGCTGGACCTGGGGTTGCCGGGGATCCCGGGTGAGGAGGTGCTGCGGCGGCTGCGCGCGCGCCGCCCCTCGGTGCCGGTGATCGTGCTCACCGCCAAGGACGCCGTGAGCGACCGGGTCGCCAACCTCGACGCGGGGGCCGACGACTACATGGTCAAACCGTTCAGCGTGAGCGAGCTGCTGGCCCGCGTGCGGGCCCGGCTGCGCGGCGGCGGCCAGGAACGCGGCGACGTGCTGGCCGCGGGCGGTGTGGTGCTCGACCTGGGGGCGCGCACCGCATCGGTGGAGGGGCGCACCGTCAACCTCTCGGCGCGTGAGTTCGCGCTGCTGGAGGTGCTCATCCGCCACCCGACGCAGGTCTTCTCCCGGCCCCAACTGCTGGACCGGGTCTGGGGCTACGACTTCGAAGGCGCCTCCAACGTGGTGGAGGTCTACGTCAGCCAACTGCGCCGCAAGCTCGGCAGCGAGCGCATCCAGACGGTCCGCGGCGCCGGGTACCGGCTCGGGGACGGCGCACGGTGAGCCTCACCGGCCGGGTGGTCCTGCGGTCGCTGCTGGTCATGGCCCTGGTCATCGGCGGCGTCGCCCTGCTCACCTACGAACTGGTGCGCGTGTCGGGCCTGGCGGACATCGACCGCCTTCTGCGCGAGGAGTCGGCGCTGGTCGGCGACGCCCTCGACGGGCGGCTGCCCGCCGCCGCCGGGCTCGACGGCGTGGTCTCGGGCCCGGAGGCCGAGCGCGCCGCCCGCCAGGCGCTCGCCGTACGCCCCAGCGGCGCACGCCACGTGACGCTGGTGACCGTCAACGGCGTGCGGCTGCAGAGCACCGGGGGCCCCTCTCGCGTCGCGGGCCTCATGCGCGGCGGCGACGCCCCCGGGACCGAACCCGGGACCCTGCGCACGCTCGACACCGTCGCGGGCCCCCTCCGGGTGCTCGACACCCGGGTCGTGGACGACGCCGGTGACACCCTGGCCGTGGTCACCGTCGCCGCCCCGCTCGACTCCACCCGGGACGCGGCGGCCACCGTCCTGCTGTGGGCCGGGCTCGCCGGGGCGATCGGCGTGGTCGGCGGAGGGGTCGTGCTGTGGCTGGTCGTGCGGCGCACCCTGGGCCCCGTGCGGGAGGTCTCCGACGCGGCCAAGGCGATCTCGCCGACCGACCTGGCCACCCGCGTCCCGGTGCCCCCCACCCGCGACGAGATCGCCGAACTGGCCACGGAGATCAACCAGATGCTGACCCGCATCGAACAGGCCGACAGCAACCGGCGCCGGTACCTGGCCGCGATCTCCCACGAGGTGCGCACCCCCCTCTCGGTCGCCGAGGGGCACCTGGAACTGCTGGGCACCGCGGAGGCGGCGGTGGTGCGCGCCGAACTCGACCGCCTGCGCCGCGTGCTGGAGGACCTCATGGCGGTGGCCCGCGGCGGCGACGAGATCGACGTCAGCGTCGAGGCCGTGTTCCTGCCCGACCTGTTCCACGGCGTGCGGGCCCGGCTCGACGCCCTGCCGTACGCCGAAGCCGTCACCTTGGAGGAGCCGCCGCCGGACGTCCTGCTCGGCGACCAGTCGCGCCTGGAGCAGTGCCTGGCCAATCTCACCGCCAACGCCGTCGACCACAACCCGCCCGGCACCCGCGCCACGGTGACCGCACGCGGCGGCGGGGACACGGTCTCCCTCACCGTGGCCGACGACGGTCCGGGGATCAGCGCCGAGGTGCTCCCCCGCGTGTTCGAACCGTTCGTCACCACGCGCACCGCCGGATCGGGACGCACCTCGGGGCTCGGACTGTCGGTCGTGCGGTCCCTGGTCGAGGCCCAGGGCGGTGAGGTGGGCATCGACAGCGGTCCCTCCGGCACCGCCGTCACGATCACCCTCCCGCGCGCCACGCCCTGACCGGCTCCGCGCGGGTCCGGGACCGCGCGTCGGGCCGCTCGCACGGGCCCCTCGGCGGCGCTCCCCCTTCGCCGCTCCCCGCCGGTCAGGACAACCTCGACATATCGCCGCAACGCCTCTCAACTGCGCATACGCCTTCCACGGTCGCCTGACCGGACCATGGCCGAGTTTTGGTCGGCTCTTGGAGGGCAGTGCGATGTGTCAGGAGGTGCTCCAATGGAGACCGGAATAATTGTCATCATCGCCTTAGTGGCGGTGGTCGTCATCGCCGGAGGAATCGCGGTCGCCGCGCGGTCCTCGATCCTTCCGGCCCGGCGCACCGCCCGGCTGAAGAAGCGTTTCGGCGCCGAGTACGACCACGCCGTGGAGGTACACGGCAACAGGACGGCCGCCGAGAACGACCTGTCCGAGAGGCTCCGACGCCGCGACGACATGACGCTCCGCGAGCTGGACGACCAGCAGCGCGCGGCGCACACCCGGACGTGGGCCGGGGTGCAGCAGGAGTTCGTCGACGACCCCGTCCGCGCCGTCCGCGACGCCCGCGGACTGGTGGAGGCGATCATGTCGGACCGCGGCTACCCGGGCCCCGAGTCCGCGGCCGACGGTGACGCGGCCTTCGACCGGCGCCTCGACGACCTGTCGGTGGACCACTCCGCCGCGGTCACCGGATTCCGCCGCGCGCACGCCGCCGGGCGCTCCGCGGAGGCGGGGCAGAGCGGCACCGAGCACCTGCGCGAGGAGCTGGTGTCCTACCGCGGCCTCGTGGAGTCCCTGCTGGGCGGCCTGCCGACGGCCGACGGCACGACCGGCCGGAGCCCGGACGCGGAGCGGACCGCTGTCGACAGCACCGCTACGGCAGCGGGCACGGAGCGCGCCGCCGTGGAGCGGCCGCGCCCGGACAGGGAACCGGAGGCGGGTGCGTGACCGGCACCGGCAGTTTTTCCCCCCGAGGAACCGACGACACGAGGAGGCGGACATGGTGGAGCGCGTAACCGGCCCGGGCACGGACCGGGAGACCGAATCTGACCGTTACCGGGCCTCGGCGCCCGGCACCGGGACCGGCCCCCGTGCCGCGGAGCCGGTGACCGTAGACGCCGAGGTGAACGACCCCCGACCCGCCGGGGGCCAGAGCACCGGGCCCGCCGGCGCCCCCGGTCCCGACCGCACGGACTCCTCCGTCGGCGGTGACCACACCGGCCCCGGGGCCGCCGGACACGCCAGGCCGGGCGGTCGCGGAACCGCGCCGGGCCGGGTGTCGGAGCAGCCGGGCGCCGGAGCGGACCGCCCGGGCACGGCGGACGGGACCCGGTCGCGGGGCGCGAAGCTCGAACGCGTGCGGGAGCGCTGGAACGCGACGCAGGGCAAGTTCGTCGACGACCCCCACGGCGCCGTGCGCGAGGCCGACGCGCTGGCGGCCGAGGTCGCCGACGCCGTGGTCGCGGAGATCGAGGAGCGCCGCTCCGCGCTGCGCTCCGCGTGGAACGAGGGTGAGGGCACGGACACCGAGTCGCTCCGGGTGGCCCTGCGCGACTACCGCTCCTTCGTGGAGCACCTGGTCAACACCAACACCTGACGGCGCGCGGCCGCCGTGAGCCGTTCCGGTCCGGGAGGGGCCGCCCACCGCCGAACGCGGGGGCGGCCCCTCCCGGTGCGCGGCCGGGCCGCTCCCCTCGGCGGGGACCCGTGAGCGGGCCCGCGTCCCCCGGACGGGACCCGGGCGGCCCCGCCGGTCGACTCATCCGGCGAGGAGCTTGTCGACCGCCGCCTCGGCCTCGGCGAACAGCCCCCGGTAGTGGCGCTCCCGGGCCGCACCGGACAGGTCCTGGGCCTCGCTGTCGAACAGCGCGGCCGTGTGGACGTCGAAGACCCCGCAGTACTCCGAGACGCCCCGGCGCAGGGGCCCGTCGAGCATGTCGAACACCAGGTCCGCGTTCTGTTCCCCCTCGGCGAGCCCGGCCAGGGCCAACCACAGCATCCGCTTGCCCGCCATGGGGGACCTGCTGCGGCCGTACGCGAGGCCGTAGTTCCACACGCGGTCGATCCAGCCCTTGAGCAGGGCGGGCAGCCCGTACCACCACACGGGGAAGACGGGGACGATGAGTTCGGCGGCGTGGACGCGGCGGATGTGGGCGTGCACCTCGTCGGAGTAGACCTTGTCCCGGTTGCCGTAGTCGGGTTCGTCGGCCTCGCTGTTGCGGGGGTCGAACCCCTCGGCGTTCAGGTCGAGCAGGTCGACGCGGTACCCGGCCGCCTCCAGGCGCGCCGCGACCCGTGCGGCCACGGCGGCGGTCAGGGAGTCCGGGCGGTGGTGGGCGAACACGACCAGGGCGGTGCGTCCGGTCGGAGTGACGGCCCCGGAGGGCTCGAAGGGGTCGGAAGCTGTGAAGGGCTCTTGGTTCATGAACCCAGTACAGACCAGCGGGCGTGGACTTTCCATGGCTGAAAAGCTGCGTTTCTTTGGCGTGCGTCTACACTCGCCCCCATGGACCCTTTGAGCGACATGCTCAGCGGCATCCGCTCCGCCGGAGCCTCCGTGAGCCAGACCTCGCTGGACCCGCCGTGGACGATCCGCTTCACCGGCGGCGCGCCGCTGACCATGCTGACGGTGATCAGCGGCGGCGGCTCGGTGGCCATGCCCGACGGGACCGCCCTCGGGCTCGGCGCGGGCGACACCGCGCTCGTGCGCGGCCCCGACCCCTTCCACCTCGCGGACAGCCCCGCCTCGCTCCGCCGCCCCCACCGGGACCGCGAGATCGACTGCCTCGACCCGGTGCCCGGGAGCGGGCCGGTCAGCGCTCCCCCGGACGGGCTCCCCCCGCGCGGCGGCCTCCGGGACGGCGGCCCCGGCGGTGGGCCCCCCGCCGGGCCCTCGAACGACGGCGTCGCGAACGGCAGCCTCCCCGACGGGGCCGCCGCGGACGCCACCACCCTGATCGTCACCGCCTACCGGGCGACCCGGAGCCGCCACGAACGGCTGCTGCGCACCCTGCCGCCCACGCTGGTCCTCAACGAGGAGGCCGAGAGCGTCTTCTGGCTCGACGCGGCGAGGGACGCCCTGTCCCGGCGGCACCTCCCGGGCGGACAGGCCTTGGTGGACCGCGTCGTGGACATGGGGCTGGTGTGCAGCCTGGCCTGCTGGTTCGAGCAGGAGGGCGCCGACGCCCCCGCCTGGTACCGGGGGGCCGTCGACCCGGTGACCGGACCCGCGCTGGAGGCCGTCCACCGGCGTCCGCACGAGGCCTGGACGGTGGGTGCCCTGGCCGCCCGGGCGGGGGTGTCGCGCGCGCTCTTCGCCAAGCGCTTCACCGAGGTCGTGGGCCAGTCGCCCCTGGGCTACCTGACGGAGTGGCGGATGTACACCGCCGAGGAGCTGCTGGCGGACCCCGAACTGAGCGTGGCGAAGGTGGCCGGGGCCGTGGGCTACGCCGACCCCTCCTCGTTCAGCACGGCCTTCAAGCGGCTGCGGGGGCTGAGCCCGCGGGAGTTCCGTCTGCGGAACCCGCCGTCGGGAACCGGCACCGCCCCCGACCCCGGTATCGGAGCGAGTCCCTGATCCGGACCGGGGCCCGGGGCCGCGAACGGTCCCGGGCCGGACGGCCTCAGCCCCGAACGACGGGAAGCGCGGCCCGACCGCTCGCCACGATGGACGGGGCCTGCTCCACCCGCGCCCCCTCGGCCAGGCGCAGGTCCGGGAAGCGCGTGAAGAGCGCCTCCAGCGCGGTCACGCCCTCCAGCCGGGCCAGCCCCGCGCCCAGGCAGAAGTGCGGACCGTGCGAGAAGGCCAGGTGCCCCCGCTGCTCCCTCCGCAGGTCGAAGGCGTGCGCGTCGTCGCCGTGGCGCCCGGGGTCGCGCCCCGCCGCGCCGAAGCCCATGAGCAGCGCCTCCCCCGCGGGCACGCGCGTGCCCGCCAGGGTGACGTCCTCGGCCGTGTAGCGCAGCGGCAGGTACTGGATGCTGGCGTCCCAGCGCAGGGTCTCCTCGACCGCGTCGGCCCAGGAGGCGCCGCCGGACCGCACCAGCTCTAACTGGTCCCGGTGGGTGAGCAGCGCGTGCACGGCGTTGGTGATGAGGTTCATCGTGGTCTCGTAGCCCGCGCCGATCATCAGGATCAGCGTCCACACGAGTTCGGTGTGGGAGAGCCGCTCGTCGCCCTCGGCCCGCGCCTGGAGCAGCGCGCTGGTGAGGTCGTCGCCCGGCTCGCGGGACTTGCGCTCGGCCAGCTCCGCCAGGAAGGCCTGCATGTCGGCGTTGGTCTGTGCCGCCACCTCCGGGGTGGTGGTCGCGTCGAAGACCCGGTGCATGAGTGTGTGCAGAGTGCCGCGGTGCTCCGCCCCGACACCGAAGAGCTCGGAGATGACCGTCATGGGCAGCGGCAGCGACAGCGCCGCCTTGAGGTCCACCGGCCCCGGCCCGGCGGCGGCGATGCCGTCGAGCAGGCCGGCGGTGATCTCGGTGATCCTCGGGCGCAGCTCCTCCACCCGGCGCGGGGTGAACGCCTGCGAGACCAGGGTCCGCAGACGCCGGTGGCGGTCGCCGTCCGCGGTGAGCATGTTGTCCGGGGCCACCCAGGAGATCAGCGGCCAGTCCATGGGGATCTCGCCCTGCGCCCACGCCCGCCAGTGCCGCGCCTCCTTGCGCACGCCGGGGTGGGCGAGGGCCTCCATGATGACGTCGTGGCCGGTCAGCGCCCGAACAACCACGCCACCAGTGATCTCAACCTCGACGACGGGGCCGCGGTCGCGGAGTCCGGCTGTCTGTCGGTGGAGGTCGTAGGGGTGGAGGACGGGGATGTCTGCTGCCATGGCGGTGTTCCCTTCGGGGAGGCGGGCGGAAATTCCACGGGGAGTTCGGCCAGGGCCCGCGCGAACGGGGAGACCCGCCAGCGCGGGGCCGGGTCGGTCACGCGCAGGCCGCGCAGGCGCCTGGTGAGGACCTCGACGCCGACCTGGGCCATGGCCTGGGCGAATCCGTGGGCCGGGCAGCGGTGCGGGCCGACCCCGAATGCCAGGTGGGCGCGGGTGACGTGCTCGATGTCGGGCCCGTTCTCGGCCATCGCGGTGTGGGCCGCGGCGTAGCCGAGGAGGATGGGCTCCCCCTTGCGGATGACCCGTCCGCCGCTGATCTCGACGTCGCGCACCGGGTAGAGGACCGGGTAGTTGGTGATGGGCGGCTCGCGCCACAGGACCTGCTCGACCACCTCGTCGACCCCGACGAGGGCGCCGTTGAGGGCCCGGCTCACCTCGGGGTCGGTGAGGATCGTGTGCGTGGCGGCCGTGATGAGGTTGGCGGTCGGCTCGGCGCCGGCGCCGATGGTCACCACGAGCTGGTGCAGCATCTCCTCGTCGGTGAGCCCCGCCCGGTGCTGGAGCAGCCAGGTGGTGATGTCGTCCCCCGGCGACGCGTGCTTGTGCGAGATGGCGTCGGACAGGGCGCGCTCGTACTCGGCGTTGGCGCGTACGACGTCGTTGCCGTCCCACAGGTCCGCGAGCGAGGTCAGGACGCGCTCGCCGACCTCGCGCGAGAAGCCGAACAGGTCGCAGAGCACCAGCAGCGGCAGCAGGCGGGCGTACTCCGGCACCAGGTCCGCGCTGCCGCGCTCGACGAAGGCGTCGATGAGGCTGTCGGCGTGGCGGCGGGTGCTCTCGCCGACACGGCTCTCGGGCACCCGGCCCAGGGAGTCGACCACGGACCGCTTGAGGCGGGCGTGGGCGTCGTCGTCGGCGAAGAGCAGGTTGGGGCGGTAGGACATCATCGCGGCCACGGGGGCGTCGTCGGGGACGCGCCCCTCGGACCAGTCGCGCCAGAGCCGGGAGTCGCGCCGGAAGGTGCGGGTGTCCCTGCACCAGGCGGTGATGAGCGCGTAGTCGGCGACCACCCAGGCGCTGATTCCGGGTGAGATCTCGGCGGGGAAGACGGAGCCGTGTTCCTCGGCCATCCGCGCGTAGACGTCGTGCGGGTCGTCGTGGAACTCGGGGGCGTGGAGCTCGGCGTAGGGGCAGCGGGAAGCCAACGTTTTCCTGTTCTACAGGGGGTTCGAGAGCCGCGCCAGTCTAGTACCGCGGCATGTCCGCCGTTCCTTCCGTCCCGTCTGTTCCACCCCTCACGGAACGCAGGGGGCGGCCGTCCTCCTCCCGAGTCCCGGAGGCTCCCGGTCAGCGGCGCGAGTTGTAGCATCGTGGCCGGATTCCTCCCCCCTGCAACCCGCTCCTCCGGTCCCGGCGAAGGCCGTGCGGCGGGGCTCCTCGACACATACGGGAACGGACGTTCATGGACGCTGAAGACACCCAGGTCATGACCAGGACGAGTGAGTTCACCAGCACCACCCTGAGCTGGGAGGCCTCGGTCCGGGGCCGGGTCGCGGCGGCGGTCGACCGCCTCTCCGGGCCGCTGGCCGACCTGCTGGAGCGCGACGCCAACGACGGCGACACCCGCATGCTCGTCACCGACTTCTTCAGCGTCGGACTGAACTTCAGCAAGTACCAGGACATGACCACCGAGTACCGGACCAGCGGCGACTCGATCGACTACGCGATCGTGCTGGACGGCAAGCTTTTCGCGCCGGTGGAGGTGCGCCGGGTCGGCCAAGAGCTCGACCAGCGCAACATCCAGGTGTCCCGGCGCCTGGCCGTCGAGGAGGGCGCCGAATGGGTGATCCTCACCAACGGCCGCCTCTGGAAGGTCTACCACCTGCGCCCCGACGGCGACGGCGGCAACCGGCCGGTGGAGGTCGTCGACGTCGACCTGACCGACGCCGACGCCTACCAGCGCAACATCGACGCCCTGTTCCACATCACCCGCGAGGCCGTCGACCGCGGACGGCTGGACACCCTGCGCAAGTGGAACGAGGCCGTCGAGGCCGCCCCCGTCGCCGAGGTGCTGCGCAGCGACGCCGTGGTGGAGGCGGTCCGCGCGCAGCTGCGCGCCGCCACGGGACACCCGGGGCACACGGGCGACACCGACGAGGTGCGTCGCTCCCTGGTCGGTGAGGTCATCGCGCCTGGGCTGCTCAAGGACTGACACCGGTGGCGGGCCCGGCTCCCGGGGCCGGGCCCGCCCGCGTCCGACCGGTGCCGCTGGTCGCCCGCTCCGCTCCGGGTGTGTCCCGCCTCCTTCGCCGCCCGCTGGTTCGTGCTTTTGCCCCCATTGACAACTGTGATACACGACACAACAATGGTCATACTATTGGGAGCGCTCCCAGTGCTTCCGACCGCTTACCCCCCAGCGGAAGGACCCCCGTTGAGTCCGGCACGAAGAAACCGCGCGGCGGCGCTCGGCGCCGCAGCCGCACTGGGCACGAGCCTCCTCGTCGCCTCCCCCGCCCAGGCCGACGACGAACCGGTCGAGCAGATCACCAACGGCGACTTCGCCGACGGCACCACCGGCTGGTGGGCGACCGAGGGGATCGACCTCGCCGTGAGCGAGGACGGAGCCCTGTGCGTCGCGGTCCCCGGCGGCACCGGCGACCCGTGGGACCAGATCATCGGCCAGAACGACATCCCCCTCGTGGCGGGGGAGTCCTACTCCCTGACGTTCACCGCCTCCGGCGCCGACGGCCTGCCCGTCCGAGCGCTGATCCAGGAGCCCGTCGACCCCTGGCGAACCGAACTGGACGAGCGCCCCGTGCTCACCGCGACGGCGGCAGGATACGAGTACGTCTTCACCGCGTCGGCCGAGATGGCCGACGCCCAGGTCGCCTTCCAGATCGGCGGGGCCGAGGAGGACTGGACCTTCTGCCTGGACGACGTCTCGCTGCTCGGCGGCGCCGAACCCCCGGTCTACGAACCCGACACCGGCCCGCGCGTGCGCGTCAACCAGGTCGGCTACCTCCCGCAGGGCCCCAAGAACGCCACCGTGGTCACCGACGCCGAGGAGGCCCTGCCCTGGCGGCTGTCCGACGCCGGGGGCGCGGTCGTGGCCGAGGGCGACACCGTGCCCCGCGGCCTGGACGGGTCCTCCGGGCAGAACGTGCACACCGTCGACTTCAGCGGCTTCACCGGGACGGGCGAGGGCTACACCCTGACCGCCGACGGCGAGACCAGCCACCCCTTCGGCATCACCGCCGACCCCTACGCCGCCCTGGCCACCGACGCCCTGGACTTCTACTACACCCAGCGCAGCGGCATCGAGATCCTCGACGAACTCGCCCCCGGGTACGGGCGTGAGGCCGGGCACGCGGGCGTGGAGCCCAACCAGGGCGACACCGACGTCACCTGCCACCCCTCCGCCCCGTGCGACTACTCGCTCGACGTGTCCGGCGGCTGGTACGACGCGGGCGACCACGGCAAGTACGTGGTGAACGGCGGCGTCTCCGTCCACCAGCTGATGAGCGTCTACGAGCGCGCGCACACCGCGCCGACCGGCGACCCCGCCCGGGTCGCCGACTCCACCCTGTCCGTCCCCGAGCGGGACAACGGCGTGCCCGACGTCCTGGACGAGGCCCGCTGGGAGATGGAGTTCCTGCTGTCCATGCAGGTCCCCGAGGGCCGGGAGCTCGCGGGGATGGCCCACCACAAGGTCCACGACGAGCGCTGGACCGGCCTGCCCCTGCTGCCCTCGGAGGACCCCCAGCCCCGCTACCTGCACCCCCCGTCGACGGCGGCCACGCTCAACCTGGCCGCGACCGCCGCCCAGTGCTCCCGCGTGTTCGCGCCCTACGACGCCGACTTCGCCGCGACCTGCCTGGAGGCGGCGGAGACCGCCTGGGACGCCGCGGTGGCCGAGCCCGAGCGCTACGCGACCGTCGGCGGCGAGGGCGGCGGCGCCTACGACGACGGCAGCGTCGCCGACGAGTTCTACTGGGCCGCCGCGGAGCTGTACCTGGCCACCGGTCACGGGGACTACGAGGAGGCGGTGACCTCCTCCGAGGCGCACACCGCCGACGTGTTCTCCGAGTACGGCTTCGGCTGGCGGGACACCGCCGCGCTCGGCCGCCTGCAGTTGGCCACCCTCCCCAGCGGGCTGCCCGACCGCGAGCGCGTCCGCGACTCCGTGGTCGAGGGAGCCGACCAGTACGCCAGCGTCCTGGAGGCGCACCCCTACGGCATCGCCTACGCCCCCGAGAACGGCGCGTTCGTCTGGGGCTCCAACAGCCAGGTCCTCAACAACCTGGTGGTCGTGGCGACCGCCTACGACATCGGCGGCGACACGCGCTTCCGCGACGCGGTGCTGGAGGGCATGGACTACCTCCTGGGACGCAACGCCCTCAACCAGTCGTACGTGACCGGGTACGGCGAGAACGACGCGGTCAACCAGCACAGCCGCTGGTACGCCCACCAGCTCGACCCGGGCCTGCCCAACCCGCCCGAGGGCACCCTGTCCGGCGGTCCCAACTCCGAGACCGGCACCTGGGACCCCGTGGCCCGGGCCAACCTGGACGGGTGCGCGCCCCAGTTCTGCTACATCGACGACATCGAATCGTGGGCGACCAACGAACTGACCGTCAACTGGAACTCCACGCTGGCCTGGGTGTCCGGGTTCGTCGCCGACCAGGGCGACGCCTCCCCGCCCGCCGGGTCCACCTGCGAGGTGGACTACGTGGTCCACGGCGAGTGGCACGAACGCTTCACCACCCAGGTGACCGTCCGCAACACGGGCGACGATCCCGTGACCGGCTGGGAGCTGGTGTGGTCCTTCCCCGGCGGCCAGACCGTGGAGCGCCACTGGAGCAGCGCGCTGGAGCAGGCCGGTCACACCGTGACCGCCGTGAACGCGGACTGGAACGCGGCCATCGAGCCCGGTGACGCGGTGACGTTCGGCTTCATCGGCACCCTGGCGTCGGGTGCGAACGCCGTGCCCGCGAGGTTCGCCCTCAACGGGTCGGTCTGCGGCTGACCCCGTGGGCGGGGCGACGACGGCGCGCCCGCCCACGCCGTAAGAACCCCCTTGGAGGACGGGGCCCTCAGGAGAGCGTGGGCCCCGTCCGTCATGTCCGGGGGATCAGCGCTGCCAGCGCGCCTGGCAGAAGCAGTAGGCGCCGTAGAGGGCGACGCCCAGGGCCACGGCCACGAGCGCCCAGGGCCCGGCCGGGGTCTGGGAGAAGGCCCGCAGCGCTCCGTCCAGCCCGACCGCCTGGTCCTTGTCGAAGGTGATCGCGGCCTGGATGAAGAAGACGCCGACGGCGGCCAGGACCAGGCCCTGGGTGCCGATGCCGAGCACGCCGACGGTGACGACGGCCCTGCGCCGTCGCTGTGTGAGCGCGCCGAGCGCCAGCTCCCGGGTGAAGCGGCGGGTCGCCGCCTTCCAGATCTGGTACAGGCCCACGGCGATCACGCCGCAGCCCACCGCGCCGACGGCGAACCGGCCGAAGGGCAGCGCCATGATCTGGGCGGTCAGCGCCTCCGACTGGCTGTCCTGGGACTGGGGCGAACCCTGCCCCAGCAGGAAGCCCGCGATGGTTGAGGCCAGCACGGCGTAGACCACCGCGCGGGCACCGGAGGCGACGCGCCTGGTGGCCTTCTCCAGGCCCACGGCGGCGTAGACCGCCTGCCACACGCTGAGTCCCACCAGCCCCGCCGCCGCGACCCAGAGCAGCAGCATGCCGCCGGTGTTCTGTGCGACGAGTTGGAGGGCACCGCTGTTGTCCGCCTCCTGGCCGCCGTTGTCGCCGAAGGCGATGCGCAGGGCGATGTAGCCGATGATGAGGTAGAGGAGGCCCGTGGCGGCGAAACCGACGCCCGCGAGCCTGCGCAGCCAGGTGCTGTGGGCCGCCTGGCGGCCCGCGCGCCGTCCCGCCGCCCGGGCGTCCTTGGCGGAGCGCCGCGCCTTGCCTGGTAAGTCTGAGGAGGACATGTCCGGCCCGTGCCCACGAGGAGGGCATGAAAACGGATGTTTACCGTTAATACTCCCTTTTGTGCTGTTCAGCGACGTGGAATCCCTCCGGGGCGCCCGCGCGGGATGACGGGTTGGCCCGCGGCGGGCCGGGCGGGCCGACGGGAACGCGGCACGTCGGGCACTGACGGAAACGGCGTGGAACAGCGCGGGCCGACCAGGGACGGCGCGGGACGCCTGGCCGCGCGTGGAACGCCGGACCACGCCTGAGCGCACGCACCGGTGGACGGGGGCGCCCGGGCGCCTACTCCAGCGGCACCCGCAGGATCCTGTCGCCCCCCTCGACCGGCTCCCCGACCCCGTCGAGGTTGCTGGTGGCCAGCCACAGCGCGTCACCGCCGGGGGCCGTCACCACCGTGCGCAGGCGGCCGTACTCCCCCTGGTAGCGGTCCACCGGCTCGCCCACGCCGCCGTCACCGGTGAGCGGCACCTCCCACAGGCGTTCGCCGCGCAGCGCCGCGACCCACAGGGAGCCTCCCGCGACCGCCGCGCCGCTGGGCGAGGCCTCCGCGGGTCTCCACGTCAGCAGGGGGTCGACGTACTCGTCGCCTCCCCCGACGCCCTCCACCTCCGGCCAGCCGTAGTTGCCACCCGGTTCGATCAGGTTGACCTCGTCGAACTCGTTCTGCCCGAACTCGGTGGCGTACAGGTCGCCCTCGTCGTCCCACGCCAGGCCCTGGACGTTGCGGTGGCCGTAGCTGTAGACCGGGTTGCCGAAGGGGTTGTCCGGGGCCGGATCCCCGTCGGCGGTGATCCGCAGGATCTTGCCGCCCAGCGAGCCGGTGTCCTGGGACAGGCCCTCCCGGCCCGCGTCCCCGGTGCCGACGTACAGCAGGCCGTCGGGTCCGAACCCGATCCGTCCGCCGTTGTGGTACGAGGCGGTGGGGATGCCGTCGAAGACGACCTCGGCGTCCCCGAAGCCCCCGTCTCCGTTCTCGGGGTCGTACTCCAGTCGGCTGATCCGGTTGTCGGAGAGCGCGGTGTGGTAGGCGTACACGTACGGTTCCCCGGGGAAGTCCGGGTGCACGGCCAGCCCCAGCAGCCCGCCCTCGCCGTTCGGCGCGGCCCCCTCGACGGCGCCGACGCCGGCGACCGAGCCGTCGGGGGACACGCGGACGACCTCCGCCGAGTCGCGCTGGCCGACCAGGGCGGAGCCGTCGGGGAGGAAGGCCAGTCCCCAAGGCACCTCCAGGCCCGCGGTCACCTCCTCCGGTCGTCCGGGGTCGGCACCGGCGGAGCCGTCGTGTCCGCCCCGCTCCCGCTGGCCGTCCGCTCCGCCCGCCCCGTCCCCCCTCGCACCGCAGCCGCTGAGGAGGACGAGTGCGCCCAGGACGGCGGCGGCGCGGAGCACGGCGCTCGGGCGCGCTGAAGGTTCCATGCCGTTTCCCTTCCCGTTGTCGGGGCCCGTTACCTCGCCGTACCGCTCGACGTCCCCTCATCGCTGTTCTCGTGCCCCTCCCGCAGCTCCTCGAACAGGCGCTCCAGGCCGGTGCGGTCCCACGCTCGTGGCCGCGGCGCCCCTCAGCCGTTCGGCGGCCATCCGGCCTCCGCCCTCCGGTCCCGTACGGTCTCCCGCGCGAACTCCCCGACCAGGTCGGCGACCCGCTCGGGGGCGGCGGCGGTGAGCGCGTGGGGCTGTCCGGGCAGGGTCACCAGCCGCCCCCGGGGCAGCAGCCTGGCGGCCTCCCGAGCCCATGGTCCGGGGCAGAGCGGGTCATCGCCCCCGCGCAGGACCAGGGTCGGCTGCACCACCCCCGGCAGGACCGTCTCGATCCGGTGCTCGCGGCTGGCCAGAAGGCTGCGGACGTCCCTGCGCGGTCCCGCGTCCCAGTAGTCGGCCACCACGGAGCGGATCACGGAGGGGTCCTCTCGTATGCCGTCGCGCAGCAGGCGCGCGGCCAGTTCGGGCAGCGAGCGCGCCCCGGGGTCCGTCGTGGGCCCGGCCAGCACGAGCGACCCGACCTCGTCGGGAGCGCGCACCGCGGCCTCGGCGACCACCTGCGTTCCGAGGGAGAGCCCGAGCAGGCAGGGCCGTTCGATCCCGCGGACGCGGAGCCACGCCAGGAGGGAGTCCGCTAGTCCGGTGACCGTCGGCGCGTGGTCGGGTGCGGTGCTCGCGCCGAACCCCGGCAGGTCGACGGCCCAGGCGGGCGTCCTTCCCTCCAGGGCCCTGACCACGGGCAGCGTCTGGCGGGAGGAGATCCCCGCACCGTGCACGCAGACCACCGGCGGCCCCTGTCCGGGTACGTGCCACCAGGCCATCGACGCGCTTCCGACCGCGTCCGTACCCCTGCGGGCCTCCATGCCCATACCCCCGAACGGCCTCCTCGGCACCGGTCACGTGGTCGTCACGACTACCCGGATCCCGCGCCTTCAACCCATTCCCCGCCGAGGCGTGTGGAGAGGCGAGGGCCGGTCAGGGAGGTACACGCGAGGGCGTGCGCGCGAAGGGAGCCGGGAGATGGGCAGGAAGTCGGATTCGCCTCAGAGGCACCCGTGGTGGCGGGGCGCCGTGCGGGGTGTCGCGGGTGCGATGGCCATGAGCGGTATGCGGCAGGTGGAGGTCGGGACGGGGTTCGTGCGGCGCACACCGCCCGAGGCCGTTCTGGCGGAGGGCGTGCCCGCCCTGCTGGAGAGCGTCCCCCCGGAGCGGAGGAAGGCCGCGATCGAGCTGGCCCACTGGGGGTACGGGGCGGCTTCGGGCACCGTCTTCGCGCTGCTGCCGCGCCGGGTGAGGCGGTGGCGGCTGGCCGGGCCGGTCTTCGGGGTGGCGGTCTGGAGCGCGTACGAGCTGGCCGTGGCCCCCGCGCTCGGCCTCGCCCACGCGCGCGGGCACCGATCCCGGGAGCGGTGGGCGTTCCTGGTCGACCACGTGCTCTTCGGGCTCATGGTCGGGGAGCGGCCCGCGAGCGTGGTGGCCGGAACGGGGGATTCCGGGGACGACGCGGAGGAGAGGTGCTGCTGCGGGTGCCACGGGAGGGCCGGTGCCCGCGGGGAACACCGGGAACGCCGAGGGCGCGGGGGCCGACGCGAGAGGGGAGCACACGAGAACCACTGCGGCCACTGCGGCCACGGGCACCGCGCGGACGGTGGAGGCCGTGGGGTCCACGGCGGGCACGGGGAGCACTGTGGCCGTGGGAGGCACAGGAGCCGGGGGAAGCGTCACCGGCCCTGACGGCGGAAGCAGGGCGCTGTCGACCGCTCACCGGCCGCCGGAGGCGCACCCCGGCGAAACGACGGCTCGGAAGCCCGCCGCGGCGTGCACATACCGGGCGGCGCTCGCGGGTAGCGGGGGGGCGAAGGGCCGGTAGCGGCCGTGTCGATCCGTGTGGGGGTGGCCGAGGTGGCCGGGAGACCGAACCGCCGGATCGCCGTGGTCAGCGGAGCCAGCGCGGGCGTCGGAAGGGCGACCGCGCGCGAGCTCGCCCGGCGGGGGTACGCCGTCGCGCTGCTCGCGCGGGGGCTGACGGGGTTGGAGGCCGCGGCGGAGGAGGCCCGCGCCGAGGGCGTGACCGCGCTGCCCCTGCGTGTGGACGTGAGCGACGCCGAGGCGGTGCGCGGGGCCCTGGCCCGGGTCGAGTCGGAGCTGGGGCCGGTGGACGTGTGGGTGAACTGCGTGCTCGCCACGGTCGTCTCGCCGTTCACGGAGGTGGACCCGGAGGAGTACCGCCGGGTCACCGACGTCTGCTACCACGGCTACGTGTACGGCACGCAGGCCGCCCTGGAGCGCATGCTGCCCCGGGACCGGGGGGTGGTCGTGCAGGTCGGGTCGGCCCTGGCCTACCGCGGCGTCCCCCTGCAGGCGGCGTACTGCGGAGCCGAGCACGCGATACGCGGGTTCACCGGCTCCGTAAGGGCCGAGCTGATCCACCGCGGATCGGGCGTCCGGGTGACGGAGGTGCACCTGCCCTCGGTGAACACCCCGCAGTTCACCTGGACGCGCGCACACCTGGACGGCCGCCGCCCGCGCCCCGTGGCCCCCGTGTACCAGCCCGAAGTCGCGGCCCGGGCGATCGTCTGGGGTGCCGAGCATCCGGGGCGGCGCCGGTACTGGGTGGGCATGTCGACGGTGGCCGCCGTCCTGGGCCAGCGGTTCGCACCGAGGGCGTTCGACTGGCGACTGGGGCTCACCGGACGGAAGAGCCAGGTCCGCGACGCCCATCCGCCCGCGCGCGACAACCTGTTCCGCCCGCTGGACGAGGAGTACGACTTCGGCGCGCACGGCGAGTTCGACGACGAGTCGCGCGAGTCGAGCCTGCTCCAGGAACTGAGTCAGCGGCGGAGCACCGTGGCCCTGCTGGGCGCCGCCGGGTTCGCGGTGGGGGCCGCGGGCTACGCGGTCGCACGGGGAGCGCACCGACGGCCCTGAACAGCGATGAAGACGAAACCTAGGGAGAAGAGCATGGCCGAGCACGATCCCGCCGTGGACGAGGCGTGGGAGGAGTTCCACGCGGTGGTGAACATGACCGGGGAGCAGCTGCGCGAGTGGCTGCTCACGAACGCCTCGGGCGAGGACGCCTTCCGCACCGAACCGGGGCACACGGTGTCCCGGAGGGGCGAGGCGGTCGTGAACCTGCTGAACAAGCGGCGCGTGGACGTGACGGAGGCCGACGTCGAGCTGATGCGCGAGGTGGCCGAGTACGTCCGCGGCCAACTGGCGGACCCGCACCGCGAGGACGCGCGGTGGCGGCACCGGCTGATGTCGGTGGGGCACGACCCGCTCAGCCCCGACTCCGTGCGCCCCGACGAGGAGGACCTCGCCGGGTAGCGGTCAACGCGGGGCCGGGGCGGGCGCGGGTGCCCGCCCCGGCGCACGTCGGCGCCCCCGTGCGGCCCTCCCGCCAGGGAGGGCTAGGACGGGGCCGAGCCGCGCGGTTCGCCGGTCCTCCTGCCCAGGGACCAAGCGGACACCGCCGCCAGGACGGCGAGTCCGCCCAGGGCCGGGCCCACCACGTGGAACGCGTCCGTGAACCGCCCGCCCTCCAGGCGTCCACCGGTGAGCGCGGCCAGGAGCGCCCCGACCGCGGCGAGGGCGACCGTCTCCACGGTGATCCGGGAGGCGTTGAACACCCCGGCCGCGACGCCCGTCCGCTCGGCTGGCACCACGCCCATGGCCATTCCGTCCACGACGCCGTTGGTGAGGCCCACCCCGGCTCCCACCAGCAGGAACGACGGGAGGAGCCGCCACGGGGTGGCGTCGGGGCCCAGCACGAGCAGCCCCGCGGCTCCGGCGGCGCACAGCAGCAGGGCGCCGACCACGACCGCGGTGTGGGGCAGGCGCGCGGCCAGTTCCGCGCCCAGTGCGGGCAGCAGAAGGGTGGGCAGCGTGAGCATCATCAGCCACAGCCCGGCTTGGCCCGCGCTCAGCCCGACCACGGTGATCAGGTACGACGGCAGGTACACGAGCAGGGGCACGAGCACCGCCATGAACGCGGCGGCGGCCAGGGCGTGGGCGACGAACCGGCGGTTGGCCAGCAGGACCAGGTCCACCAGCGGGTCGCGGGCGCGGCGTTCGACGAGCACGAAGGCGACCGCCAGAGCCGCGGCCGGGGCCAGTCCCGCGAGCACCGCCGGCAGGCCCCGCGCGGGGCCCTCCACCAGGACGGCGATCAGCAGGAGCAGAGCCGAGGTGAACAGGACGGCGCCGAGCCGGTCCACGGGCCGACCCGTACCGCGCGCGGCGGGCAGCAGGGGGACCAGGAGGAGGACGAGCCCGGCCACGGCCGCCGGGGAGGCGAAAGCGGCGCGCCAGCCGAGGTTCTCGACGAGCAGTCCGGCCACGGCCGGTCCGAAGGCGGTACCGGCGCCCAGCACCGTGCCCAGCAGACCGAAGGCCCGGGCCCGCGCGGGACCCTCGAAGGCCGCGGCGATCATCGAGCTGCCGCCGGCGACCGCCGCCGCGGCGCCGACGCCGCCCGCGGCGCGCAGCAGGTTCAGGGCGGCGACGTCGCGGACGAACAGGCACAGCAGACCGCTGGCGCAGAACAGGGCGAGGCCGAAGGCGTAGACCCGGCGGCGGCCGACCGCGTCGGCGACCGACCCCGCGCACACGAGGAAGGCGGCGAAGCAGGCGTTGTAGGAGTTGACGACCCACTGGGCGGCGGTCAGCGTGGCGCCGAGTTCGGCCCGGACGGCGGGCAGGGCCACCGAGGCGCCGGTGATGGCCAGCGGGAAGGCGAGCGTGGAGAGCAGGACGGCGAGGAGAAGTACCCCGCCGCGGTCGCGTGTGGACAAGAGGGGCTCCGTGGCATCGCAAAGGCGGAGCCGGGCAGCACGCGGTGCCGCACCGGCGTGGTCGCTGATGCGGCGGGAGGACTCTGGGGTCGGCCGCCGCTAGGCGGCCACGTCATCCGATTCGGGCACGGGCGGGAGCCTAGCCGGTTCCCGGCGGTCCGGGCCAGCGGTTTTCCGCGCCGAGGAGGAGCACTGCGGGCTGGTGCTGTTCCTGCGTTCCTTCAGCGGGACGGAGCGCGACGCCGGATAGCCCCGTCAGGCCCGGAAGGGCCGGGGACGGGAACGCCATCCCCCACCGGCCAGGACGAGCACCGGCCGCTGTGCTGCCCGGAGGCGCTGGCAGTACGGACGGACCAGATCTTTCGCTCAGCGAGCTGCCCAGCGTGGACATTCGCGTCGTGCCCGTCAATCCCCCCGTGCCCAGCGGCCACTTCAACGGGTCCCCGTATACGACGGCTGTCTGGTGACCGTCGAGGTGTTCAAGAGCGAGCTCGCCCTGTGCAACCTGAAGTACGTCTCCTACAGCATGGAAACATTGACATTCTTTCACTAACAAAAAATCAAAGGCGAAAAATCAAGATAATAACTTCACACCCCCAGGAATGCATCAAACGCGCACCATCGGCACCGTCGGAATGAGCGAAACCCTGACGATCACTTGTTCATCCTGCTCAATTATTCCCCTTGTTTCCTTATGGGACCATCTTATTTGGCCCCACCCGGAAACTTCTGAGCGCCTCACGCGACACCCGACGATCCTCTGCGCTCACCCTCGGCGCACCGAAAGAGTAGGCAGGCGCCACCGGCACGCCTGATCAGACCTCGTCCGCGATTCTCCCCCATCCGGCGCCCCGTTGTCCTGGAACCACTCGGCAAGCTCTGGCCCACCGATGACGCGGGGTCCCTTTCCGTGCCGACGTCCACGGCCCCCTGACCCAGCCACCGGCTCCGGCCACTCTGCACCCGAGGACCTTGGCCTACTTGAGGACAGTGGTTCCGGAAGCTTCACCCGGACCGAACCAAACGCCCGAAAAATCTGATTCACGCAGATCCTTCGCGTGCATCCATGCTGCGTTGAGGTATGCGCCTCTGAGGCATGGTCCAACGATTTCAGAACGGTAGAACTTGGCACCAAAGAACGGGGATATACTGAGGTCAGATCCCCGCGCCTAGCACTCAGATAGATCGGCCTTGCGGAAATTTTATCCGACAAAACGATAATTGTTCAGTACAGCCGCACTGAGCTCCGACCTGGAAAGTTTGTATACGTCGAACACGAGCCCACTGAAATCCGCATGAAAGAAAAACAGGTATCCCATGGGGATTCCAGCCATGCCAGTACCTCGCAGATCCATCGCGGACGCACCGAGCTCCTGATCTTGGCCTCACACGCGACATTCATTTAAATTCACACCAGCGAGACATTAATTATCTCAGGCCATAACAAAGCAGCCTTTTTGCAGCGACACCCCCAATGGCGAACACCACAAAGAACTTATATCATGAATTTCCTTCAATACTAGAGAAATCACGATTTATTCCACCGCCCCACGGGAGTTGGCCCTCGAAGTCGCATGCTGCAACTGCAGGATGCCCGGAACGCCAGAGGAACTCCAGAACCCTTGATGTTTCAGCGACCATTTCCGTCTCACTCGATTCACCCTCCCCATCCAACTCGATGATCACAGGCCAGAACAGGAAATCGTCCCCCAGGGAACCGGACTCCGTCGAATCAGGATTTCCGTGAACCTCAACTATCAGATGGTTCAGGTACATGCCACTTCCCTCGAAGGCACCCTGAAACTCAGAAGATATCGCTTCCTTGGCAGAAGTCTTATCCATGTACTTAACGAAAATCTTACAGTACAGCTCAAATTCTTCGCTCATTTTACGGAACCTCGATGAAAGGTGGCCTGTCAAACGGACCTTGCCGCATGACAATCGATATATCTACGTCCATGCCAAAAATCTTTTCAAGCCGCCGCCGAAGTGGACGCAAACCCGCTTCACCGGCCTGAATTTTTCCTGTCTCGATAGCGTGCAACATCGTCCTTTCTTTTGCACTTCCGGAGTTGGGGCTACCGAACCTATCAGCCACTATCCCTTCAAAAGAATTTGCATCCACTCGAATCGCAATGTCGATGTCAGAGTCGGGGCGAGCAGTTCCACCGGCCCTGCTCCCTTGGACAACAATATCATCACTAATATGACCAACGGTCTCCCTTATAAGCGCCGCTCCTTCAAGGAACCTCTCTTCTGAAATGTCTTGCGGAGGACCATCATTATAATCTTGAGGCGATCCTTCCCCGGGTGAAGTACTGTCGGCTGGAGCAGACTCCGAAACACCTGGTTCGGAATCCGAATCAGGACGTGTTGCCGTATTTCCTCTGTCGCGGTCACCGTCATCGTTACCAGTGTTGCCGTGGTCACGATCATGGTTGGGCTCGTCACCGCTGCTGTCGTCCCCGCCGGTGCCGGTGCGGTCGTTGGGCGGCTCGTCGCCACCGCCACCACCGGCGGCGGGCTCGGGGCGCTCGGCCTCCGGCTCCTCGCGCGGGCCGCCCGTGCCCTGTCCCGCATCGCTCCGGTCGCTCTCGTCGTCCTCGTCACGACGCGGGGGACGCCGTTCGGGATCGTCCTCGGCGCGGGGAGCACCGGAGTCGCCGCGATCGCCCTCACCGTCCGGACGCGGCGTCGGGGCCGGGACGCCGGGCCTTTCGCCGGGCGCTCCCGGCGCATCCTGCGCGTCCTCGTCGCCCGGTCGGTTCTGCGGTGTGCCGCTGTCCTGGGGCTGCGGCGCGGGCGGGCTCTGCGAGGGCCGGTCCCCGCCGCCGTCGGGCACGGGGGTGGCCGGGGTGGAGGCGGGCGGACGGTACCGGTCGGGGTCCAGCAACGACTCGTTCAGGTGGGTGAGCGGGTTCTCGAAGCGCTCACCCGTGGGACGCTGCCCCTCCCCGGCGCCCGGCAGCGGGCTGCTGGGCCAGCCCCGCGTTCCCGGCCCGCCCCTCGACGAGAAACCGTCCGAGCCCGAGCCCGAACCCGTGCCGGAACCCGGCCCGGAGCCGTCGAACTCCGCGTCGCCCGCACCCGTGGGAGTGTCCATGGAGCCGACCACCCCCGCGCCGGCGATGATCTTGAGAGCTTTGAGCGGCAGCCCGCCGGTCAGCATCAACGCGTTGGCGGCCATCGTGGTGTTGGAGTAGGCGACACCGTCCTCGCGTGTGGACCAGGCGGTGTGCCCCTCCCAGACCTCGTCGATGCTGTCCCGGGCGTTGCCGGTCCACCGGTCCCATCCGGCGCTCCAGCCCTCCCGGCCGCCCTCGCCCGGCTCCCACAACCACCCGTGCTCGTCGTGGACACCGACCAGCGCGGCCGCGTCCATGCCCGCGTCGCGCCAGGCCGCCGTGGCGTTGTCCCAGCGCCCCCGCGGGTCGAACCGCCACCCGTTGTCGGGGTGCCAGAGACCGAGCTTGGACGTCAGCCCTACCGCCGACCCCCACAGGACGTCGGTGATCACCGTGTCCCAGGCCGCCTGACCGGTGGGGTTGCCCCAGTCCATCAGGGAGGGGTGGAACTCGCTGCCCGCCCACGCCGTGGCGTCGTTGATGTTGCTGTTGACGCCCTCGAAACTCAGGTGGTGTTCCAGGGACACATCGCGCTCACCGGCGTCGGTGGGCAGCCCGTAGACCAGCGCGCCGTCCCCGCCCGCCTGGTCCGGGGAGACGTAGGCGGGGCCGCCGAAGGTCGCCGAGATCCGACTGGCGCACGCGTTCTCTGCCTCGTTGAACGTGGACCAGGCCGTGTTGACCGCGTCCTTGATGCGGATGTTCTCGCCCAGCGCCCACTCGTCGGTCTCCTCGTCCTTGTTCAGCCACCACACCTTCTTGTCGTGGTTGGCGTTCCACAGGCTCTGGGCGTCGATGCGCAGGGTGTTGAGCGAGCGGCGCGCGGTCGCGGCCGCCTCGGCCAGGTCCTCCAGTGCGTCGGCGACGGTGGCCAGGTCGCTCTGGATGCCCTCTCCCCGGGTGAGGACGGGGTCCATCGCGGCGAAGAGCGTCTCGCTCTCCGGTGCGCTGTAGTGGGCCTGCACACCGTGCCAGGTGGAGGACATGTCCTCGGCGCCGCCGAAGAGGTCCTCTCCGCCGGTGCGCAGGGTCTGGGCCGCGTAGTTGAGGGACCAGACGTCGGTGAGGGGGTAGGGGATGGTGTCGGGGTCGATGAGTGTGAACGGGTTGGGGTCCACGCCGTTCTGGGGCTCGGTGGGCTCGAAACTCACCAGGGGGCCTTCCG